>CALMHZ010000074.1 GCA_937864125.1 uncultured bacterium | reverse complement strand
ATCGGCTGCTTCACCTCGAAGAAAACATGCATCGGCGCATCATCGGGCAGGCCTCGGCGGTACGGCAGGTCGCCGAAGCATTGCGGCGCGCCCGGGCGGGATTCGGAAATCCGAAACGGCCCCTCGGTTCATTTCTGTTCCTGGGCCCGACCGGAGTCGGGAAAACCGAGACCGCGAAGGCGCTTGCGGAAGCATTTTTCGGCGGCGAGGATCGGATGATGCGCCTCGATATGAGCGAGTTCCAGTCGCAAGACGCGGTGGCGCGGCTTCTCGGTTCGAGCGTATCAGGGGAAGAGGGGCAGCTTGTCGCGCTTGCCAAGGCGCATCCCTTCTCGGTCCTTCTCCTCGATGAGATAGAGAAGGCGTATCCGAAGGCCCTTGATATTTTCCTGCAGGTGCTCGATGAAGGGTTCGTGACCGACGGATTCGGGAAGAAGATCAATTTCCGGAAAACCATCATCATCGCGACTTCGAACGCGAGCTCGGCTCTTATCGCGGAGCTCTTGGGTCATGGGGCAACGCCCGCGAAGGCGAAAGCGGAAGTGATCGACGATATCGCGAAGAACGGGACCTTCCGCATGGAGTTCATGAACCGGTTCGATGATATCATTTTTTTCTCGCCACTCATCGGAGAAGAGCTGGCAAGCGTCGTGGCGGTCAAGCTTGCGGCACTGGCTTCACGCATAAAGAAGCAGAAAAACATAGAAGTGCATTTCGGGGAGGGCTTGGCCGAGGCTGTCGTCGCGCGCGGCTACGAGCCTGCGTTCGGCGCGCGCTCCCTCAACCGATACATCGAGGACAAGATCGAGGATGTGATCGTGAGCAAGGTTCTTTCGGGGGAAGTGACGGATGGGGGAGATATGACGGTCGCGGTTTCGGACTTGGCATAGATTCAGTCGCGAATGAATTCTCATATGGAATCGGAAAAAATCCCCCTCAAGATATTGATGATCGCGCCCACGCCTTTTTTCGCGGATCGCGGGACCCATATCCGCATCCTCGAGGAGGCGCTCGCGCTCGAGCGAAGGGGACACAAGGTGACGATCGTGACCTATCATATCGGGCAGGATATCCCGAAGGAACTGGGGTCGGATATCGAGGTGCGCCGCATCCGGCGGCTTCTCTTTTGGTATCACAAGCTGGAAGCGGGTCCTGATTGGCAGAAGATCATTCTCGACATCATGCTCATCCGCAAGACATTTTTCGTGGCGCGCACCACGAGGCCGGACATCCTCCATGGACATCTGCACGAGGGGGTGCTTATCGGCAGGATGGTGCAGCTCGCATTGTTCTGGCGAAAGATGCGGCTCGTGAGCGACTTCCACGGCAGCCTGACCAAGGAAATGATTTCCCATCAGTATCTTTTCGGGGGATTGCTCCGGAAAGTGTTCCAGTATATCGAATACCGTATCAATCGTCTCGGTGACGCCGCCCTGGCGAGTTCCTGGTCGAACGCGAAGGACATATCCGAAGCGCGCGGATCGGAAGTCAAAGTCATTCCGGACGGCGCTCGGCTTTTTTCGCCTGCCGACGCGTCAGCTCGTAAGGAGCTTCGCGAAAAATACGGCGTACCCCTCTCGGCCGCGGTGGCCCTCTATACCGGCGCCTTCGTCGCCAACAAGGGCCTTGAGATATTGGTTCAGGCGATGCCGCTTGCCCTGGAAGGGCATCCCGATCTTGTTTTCGTGCTTGCGGGATTTCCGGCAAACGAGCTCGATGTGATGATGAAAAAATATTCCGTCAATCACGATCGGATACGGATCATAAGCCCGCTTTCTTATTTCGAGCTCGGGGATATCTTGTCGTTGGGCGATATCGCGATCGATCCGAAACAAGCACAGGTTGGGCAGGCGAGCGGGAAAATGCTTCAATACATGGGGGCGTCGCTCCCGGTCGTGTGTTTCGATACGGAGAATAACAGGGAGTACCTGGGAACCGGGGGAATATTCGCGGCCGAAGAGACCCCGCGCGCCCTTGCCGACGCCATCCTCTTGTCGGTTTCAAGGCGCGAGGAATGGAGCCGTATCGGCAGCGAACATTATCACCGCGCGGAAATGTTCGGTTGGGGAAAGACGGGGAAATCATTGGAAAAAATATATGAAACTCTTCTTGATAAAAATCGGTAAAGCCTGGCATACGATCAAGCGGGAAGGTTTGATCCGCGGAGGGCGCCGCGTTTTGACTGCGGGACTTGCCTTGTTTCGGCGCGTCCACCCCGGAGATATCCTTTTTATCACGGGGGGTGTCGGGGACAGCGCGCGCTATCGCTGTCACCATGTCGCCGAAGAGCTCGGCTTCCGCGGTTTCCGTACCGCTATCACCGTGCAGGACAATCCGTTCCTGCCTTCGTACGCGGATTCATTTTCGGTGTTTATTTTCCATCGCGTGCTCTATACACCTTCGGTGGCCAAACTCATCGAACGGATCAAGGCTGCGAACAAGGAAATCATCTTCGAGACCGATGATCTCGTCTATGATCCGGCTTATCTTCACCACATGGATTATTTCAAGGTGATGAACCCGCTTGAGCGCAAACTCTATGAGTATGGCGTGGGTGGCGAGATTTTGGCCGATCCCTATGTGAAAATCGCGACGACGACGACCACCTTCCTTGCCGACAAGCTCCGGGCCTTGGGAAAACAGGTTTTTATCGTTCCGAATCGGTTGTCGGAGGAGGATCTGTCTATCATAAAAAAAATCTCTTCCTCGAAAAATAATAATCCGAAACCTCTCACCCTCGCCTATTTTTCCGGGTCAGCCTCCCACAACAAGGACTTCGCGACCATAACCGAGCCGCTTCTTGGCATCCTTGGGAAATATCCCGATACGCGCCTTGCCATCCATGGACCGCTTGATCTCGATTCGCGGTTTGGCGCATTCGGTGATCGCGTGAAACGGACTCCGTACATGTCTCGGGAGAAGCATTGGGCCAATGTCGCACGAATCGATATCAACCTTGCCCCGCTTGAGATCGGCAATCCGTTCTGTGAATCCAAGTCGGAGCTCAAATTCTTCGAGGCGGGTATCTTGGGTGTCCCAACGGTTGCTACGGCCACACAGACCTTTCAAGAAGCGATACGGGATGGCGTGGACGGCTTCACGGCGACAACAGAGGAAGACTGGATGGAGAAGCTCGTTCGACTCATAGAGGACCCTGAATTACGAAAAAATATGGGGAGAAAGGCCCGAGAAAAAACACTCGAGAAATATACCACCGTCAATGCGCACAACGATCCTTATTATCAGTACCTCATAAGCAAGGTGGTGAAGAAGGAAGAAGGGGAAGCCAAATAACGTATGAAGAACGGGTTTACTTTTCTGAAACGGCTTAAAAACTCGGCTGAAGGCTTGTCTCCGACATCGAGAAAGGCATCAAGAACTTCGTGGACTGGTATCGCGGATACTACAAAGCGTAGTG
>CALMHZ010000073.1 GCA_937864125.1 uncultured bacterium | reverse complement strand
TCACTTCCCGACGGATAGCAATGACTGGCAGGTTGCCCGCAAAAGATTCGCCTTCGATGAAATGCTCACCCTCGAACTCCGCGCCCTCCAAGCCAAAGCTCTCTTTGATACGGCCAAGGCGCTTTCGATCCCAAGCGAGCCGAAAGAAGTCGCATCATTCCTCAAGACGCTCCCTTTTTCCCTGACGAAAGGCCAGCACAAAGCGGTGGCGGAAATCCTCGACGACCTGGTCCAGCCTCGCCCAATGAACCGGCTCTTAAACGGCGATGTCGGATCCGGCAAGACTATCGTCGCGGCAATCGCGCTTCGAGCCGCAGCCAAGGTCGGCTATCAGGCGGTCATCCTCGCCCCGACCGAGGTGCTCGCACGGCAGCACTGGGAGAGCCTTTCGCGACTCTTCGAGGAGGAGTCGTTCTCCCTCGCGCTTCTCTCCCGCTCGTACCAATTTCTTAATCAGGATACGATAAAAAAACCTTCGCTTCTCAAGGCGATCGAGGCCGGCATCCCGAAAGTCATTATCGGTACGCACGCCCTCCTTCAAGACCAGGTGCGCTTTCATAATCTCGCGCTCATCGTGATCGACGAGCAGCACCGATTCGGCGTCGAACAACGCGCCTCGCTTCAGCTTCGCGCGGGGGAAATATCCGATGGTCTCGAAGGCGACATCCCTCATTTTCTCACGATGACCGCGACCCCCATCCCGCGCACCCTCACCCTCGCCTTTTTCGGCAATCTCGATCTCTCTGTCCTCGATGAGCTTCCGAAAAATCGCAAACCCGTCATAACCAAAGTGGCCGAAAATACCGCCGACCGGGAAATAATCTATCGGTTCATACGGGAAGAAACGAAAAAAGGCAGGCAGACCTTCGTCATCTTGCCGCTCGTCGAAGAATCCGAAGCGATGGCGAATGTCAAAGCGGCGACCATGGAAGCAGACCGCCTCCAAAGGGAAGTATTTCCCGATCTCCGTGTTTCGCTCGTCCACGGGAAATTGAAGGCGAAAGAAAAAGAGGCGGCGATGGAAGCGTTCCGGAAGGGCGAGAGCGACATACTCGTCGCGACTTCCGTGATCGAAGTCGGGATCGATATCCCGAATGCGAGCGTGATCCTCATCGAAAACGCGGAGCGCTTCGGACTCTCCCAGCTCCACCAATTCCGCGGCCGGGTAGGTCGAGGGGGCCACCAGTCTTATTGCTTTTTGTTTCCGGGAGAAGGCGCGTCTTCCCGAAACGCTCGGCTTGATACGCTTGAAAAAAATACCGATGGGTTCGCCATAGCCGAAGCCGATCTCGCCATCCGCGGACCAGGCGCCTTCTTCGGCACCCGGCAATCCGGCCTCCCCGATGTCTCCATGGAAAACCTGACCAACCTCAAACTTGTCGAAATCGCACGCAAGGAAGCGAAGCAGATCCTTTCGGAAGATCCCGATTTATCGGAGCATCCCTTGCTCAAAAAATCGCTCGAGAAATTCGAGGCAAAGATTCATTTGGAGTGATCCGCAATTTCAAATCTCCACAGATACTCCTTGCAGGGTCCCGCATAGTCGACGCCTATGCGCTTGCCCATCTTCACCCTGTCTTCCGCCACGTCTTCACCAGGTTCGATCCACAGTTTTTTTCCTTTGGTGACATCCCATCCGTTGAAGCTCCGATCTATCCCGAGGAATCGGCACAGCTTGCCCGGACCATTCGTTTCTTTGAGAGGAACACCTTCGATCTCCCCCGATCGGATAAGAATGGCAGCAGGGAAACCCCGGGCCTCGGTCACGATATTCATGCAGTGATACATCCCATAGATGAGGTATACATACGCATGCCCCGCTTTTTCATACATCACCTCCGTCCGTTTCGTTTTCCCCTTCGAGGCGTGGCACGCCAGATCATCCTCCCCGATATACGCTTCCACCTCCGTGATCTTCATGCGTATGACCTTTCTCCCTTTCCGACATACCAAAAAACATCCCAGGAGCTCCCGAGCCACGACAAGGGTAGGCCGATCATAGAAATCCCGCGAAACGATATCCATAAAAAATGCCGACTACGCGCGGAGCTCATCCGCGATCTTCTCGATGACACGCGGATCGCTTCCTTCAAGACGAAGATGCCTCTCGGTCGACTCGCGAAGCAATTTGCCATGGAATCCCTCGCCTTCAAGGAGCCACTTGGAAGCGCCTTCCTCATCTTCCCCGAACAGCTCCTCGAGCACTTTTTCCTGCGTCAGGAAAAACACCTCCTCAGGTAAGGGCGCAGGATTTTCCGGCGAAGGCGCCGGTGATTCTCCGAAGTTCATATAAAAATGTATTAAGGATGTACTTACTGCCCCAGTATCTCATTTTCATCTTCGCGCCACAAGGAGGCGAGCGCTTTCCCCCTATCGCGCATCCTTTTTGAAAGTATCCCTTTCGTCATAAAAAAAGCAGGATTTTTTGTTAAAATCCTGCATACGATCGCATTCACTTTTTTGCCAAACTTTCCAAAGGAAGATACTTCCTATGACCGCACAATGGACATATCCGCGCTTTGAGCGTGTTTGTCGATCGACCCCCTGCTATTTGGCAGTGGATCACTCTTCGCATGGGAAGAAAGCAATGCCAGTGGAAAAGGCTCCACCAACCGACTTTTTCAGCATACTGCCCGCCGAGGCCGTCCGAGAACCATCCTGTGTGGATGGGTACTGAAACACACGAATACGAGATAGCGTTCATGGCACACCCTCCTTGTAGTTGAATTGGTAAGGAAGCAAAGATGAATACTATTATAGTATATCATATTCTTATCACATTGTCAACTTCCTGCGCGCTTCCTCTGCTTGGAAATTCTTTTCTTTTTCCCTCAAAATTGCTACACTAAAAAGGTATCAGAAACTTTTTTACCTCTCTCTCCCTTCATAACTCCCCCTTATGCCCGTGCTCAAATTTCCAGATGGATTCCTCTTCGGTGCCGCGACGGCATCCCACCAGATCGAAGGCGGACAATGCAACGACTGGAGCGAGTGGGAAAAGAAAAACGCCGATCGCCTTGCGGCCGAGTCCGAGGCATCCTTCCCCTGGAACCCGAACTGGAAAAAATTCGAAGAAGAAGCGACCGATCCCAAAAATTATATTTCAGGAAGTGCCTGCGATTCATGGAACCGCTACGAGGAAGATTTCGATATCTTGGGCGAGCTTCACCTCAAAGCCTACCGGTTCTCCATCGAATGGTCGCGCATCGAGCCGCAAGAAGGAATATTCGACGAAGAGGCGATCGACCGGTACCGCCTTATGATCCGCTCCCTCCGGGCGCGCGGGATCGAGCCTTTCGTCACCCTTTGGCACTGGACGCTTCCGCTGTGGATCGCGCATCGAGGCGGGGTTGTCGCCCAGGATTTCCCCGAACGATTCCGGCTCTATACCGAGAAAATCGTGGCATCTCTCGGGGAAGATGTGACTTTCTGGATCACGCTCAACGAACCCGATGTCGTCTCGTCGCACGCCTACCTCAAAGGAGCCTGGCCTCCGCAAAGAAAAAGTTACTTTCTTTTCCTTAAAGCGATCCATGGACTGATCGATGCCCACACGCTGGCCTATCAGGCGATCAAGGAAAAGTATCCGGCAGCGCAGGTAGGCATAGCCAAGCACCAGGTCGCCTTCGAAATGAAGCGACCGACGCTCTTCAACCGTCTTTTGAAATCAATCGCCCACTATTGCTGGAATCGCTATTTCCTGAACCGGATAGGGAACCATCAGGACTTCATCGGGCTCAATCACTACAACCGAAATGTCATCGACAACGGATTCAACAAGAACCCCAACGAGCGGCAGACCGATTTCGGCTGGGAGTATTATCCCGAGTCGATCTTTCAAGCCATCATGGAACTTACGCCGTACGACAAACCGATCTATATCACCGAGAACGGGATCGCCGACGCATCGGATATGCTGAGACAGGACTTCATCCCGCGGACCCTCGCAGCGGTCCACCATGCGATGGAAGAAGGCGCGGATGTCCGAGGGTTTTTCTACTGGTCGCTCCTTGATAATTTCGAATGGGACAAAGGCTACTGGCTCCGCTTCGGCCTGGTATCCGTCGATCGGAAAACCCACGATCGTACCATCCGCCCGAGCGCCCGTTCCTACGGAGAGACAGCTCGAACGCGCACCCTCGAAATTCCATTGCTCAAGAAAAAAACGCTAGCCTGATGACTAGCGTTTCAAAATGGTTTCCCTCAAAATAATCACTACCAGGAAAACGACAAAGGTTCCGGCCGCCGAAAGCATCGACTCGAGCACCGCTACGAGGAGCGATGCTTCTTTTTTAGCGAAATGCTGATACGAAAAAATAAAGACCAGGATCGCAAAAAATCCAGGCGTTATCACATACCCCCATACTTCCATACTTCCCCCTTGAAAACAAAAGAACAACACCGTATTGTTGTTCGCTTCGATGTATTTGTCAAGCGGAAGGGAGGATTTCTACGGATACGCCGTGAAGCCGGAAGGGTACCCGGGAATGGGGGCGCCCAGATCCACCGTACCGATAGTATAGGTGCCGGAAGCATTCAAAGTCGCCATAGCCGCATTGATGTCGGGAGCCAAGTCCGCGTAATAATAGGAGCCCGCGTTATACTGAGTCATCGCGTGGCTGAACATGACAAGCTGCCGATCGATGCCGCAGAAAATAGGAGAGCCGCTATCCCCGCCGTTGATATAGGTGCCGTTGCTTGCAAGCTTCTGATATGCCGAGCGTGAATCGCTCCCGGCATACGGCGCCCGGTGCAGATCAAGCGGCTGCACCCAGCGCCGTTCCGTAGCCGTGTAGGTGTTGAAGAGTCTTCCCCAGAGTGAAATACCCGTACCCACTTCGCCCCAATTCCCTTGCGTCACCGTCATATATGTCGCCCAATCGGGTGCCAACACTTTGGCCAAACTCCCCGTCCACGCGGCCGCGGAATATTCGACGATCACTTCGCCATTGATCGCCACCCACCTCCCCGCCGAAGAAGACGCACCGTGCCCGCGCCAAGTCAGGAAATGATGCGGGCTGATCCATGCCCGCCATCCGGCGCTGCCCGTACTGCTATCGAGAATCTGATCGAGCAAGTCGAGCTCGAACCCCGCGAACCCCGATTTCCCTTGCGCCCGAAGGAAGTTGTTCGTATTCGCCCCGCCCTGGGAGCCCGCCATGCTGATAGTCGTACTCGTCCCCGCGGCGAGGGTATTCTCGTAAACGCCGGCCCGCTGCGCCGTGGCGATCGTAGCGCTGCCGGCCAACAAAGCGGCCGCCGGGACGAGTGCCGCGAGCACCCGCCAGGCTGCTGGCCGAACCCGGTATGTCATGATGCCCCGTTGCCCCTGCTGAAGCGCATTGACTGACCTCGCGGATAGGCCGGTTTTACGTCGAATCTGTGTCCCTTGGCCGCTTCCGGGACCCCCACCGCGCACCCACAACGGTGGCCATCTGCGGGGCCCGATGCCTTGACGAGAACGAGGGTGTCGGGCATAGAAGCCGCCAAATCCCCCGACGGCACTGCCGAAGGGGGACAAATGTTTCCACCCATCCCTTGCACGACGCCCAACCGCCAGAGCGGGGGCGAAGGAGTTTTACGATGACGAGGCGCTGCGAGCTGACCGGCAAACTGCCCCTTTCCGGGCAGCTGAGGAGCCACGCCGAGAACAAGACCAAGCGGAAGTTCCGCCCCAACCTTTGCGACGTGACGCTGATCAGCGACGCGCTCGGCCGCAAGTTCCGGCTGCGCGTCTCGGCGCATGCGTTGAAGTCGGTGGAGCACCGCGGCGGCCTCGATGCCTTTCTCCTGAAGG
>CALMHZ010000072.1 GCA_937864125.1 uncultured bacterium | reverse complement strand
AAGCAATAGCGAGCGATAGAAAACAGCGAGGACCACCATCGCGGCCGTGCTTATGATCGCAAGAAGCCACACATCCCCCCTGCGCACTGTCGAGAGGCTCCCGAAAAGGTAGCTCATGAGGTTGACATTGGATACGCCCGAGGTGGAAACGAGCACGACAGCCGCGGCCAAACTCACGGAGAGGAACAAGGCGAGCGTCGCGTCATTCATCATCCGGCCCGACAGGCGCAGGCGGTCTATGCCAAGCGCCGCCCCGACCGACACGATTATCGCGCCGATTACCGTCGGTATATGGAAAAAAAGCGCGAGCGCGACGCCAAGCAAGGATACATGCGCGAGCGTGTCGGCCAAAAACGCGTATCGGCGCACCACGAGAAACATGCCGATGATCGGCGCCAACACGGAAATGATAAGACCCGCCAAAAAAGCCCGGAGAAGAAAGTCGTACTGGAAGATATCGAGAAGCGACATACTTATGTATTTGAAGAATGATACGGATGGCCGGGCTTGAGGGGCTTTTCATGCAGCGTCCCTCCCTCGAGTACGAGCACCTTTTCCACTTGTTGGAACACCGTATCGAGATCATGGGATACGAGAACGATCGTCATGCCGAGGGCGCGCAAAGAAGCGAGGAACGCGAAGAATTTTTCCTGCGCCGCCTCGTCGACATTCGCGGTCGGCTCATCGAGGACCAAGAGCCTGGGCCTCGAAACCAGCGCGCGCGCGATAAACACCCGCTGTCGCTCGCCCCCTGAGAGCTCCCCGATCCGGCGGTGCGCGAGATGAGAAATTTCCGCTCGCTTGAGAGCCTCATCCACCGGCTCACAAGACGCGGCTCCGAATTGGCAGAGCGACCCCGATCCTCCTTCCGAGTGCCCGCTCTCGACTATTTCCCGAACCGTCGCCGGAAACTCCCGCTCCCGCTGAAAAACATACTGGGGGACATAGCCGATAGACGCCCAATCCGAAAAATCCGCTACGGAAGTCCCGAACAACTTCACCTCCCCTGAATCGGGGCGAAGAAGTCCGAGCAGCAGCCGGAGGACCGTCGTCTTCCCCGCGCCGTTCCCTCCGACCAGCCCCACATACTCGCCCTCTCCGATACGGAACGAAAGATCTTCAAATAAAGGCGTGGCGCTCTCCTTATACCTGAAGCGGACACCGGAAAATTGTATGGCAAGAGGATTCATATTCGGGTTCATGCTCATAGTACGGAATGAATAATGCTCAGGCTCCGGCGATGGCTCGTCCTTATTTGCATTCGCGAGCCCGCGAAAGACTCTTCAGGTTTTCTTCCATGACGGAAACATAATTTTTCCCGGAGGCAACCTCCGAAGGAGACAGCCCCTCTATCGGATTGAAGACGAGCGTCTGCGCCCCGATTTCCCGCGCGAGCGTCTCGGAAACCTTCGGCGAAACCAGTGTTTCAAAGAAAATATACCGTATATCATCTTTTTTTGCGAGCGTAATCAGCTCCGCCAAATGCTCGGCTGAAGGCTCCGCTTCCGGAGAAATCCCGGCGATGGAATGAACATCGAATCCGTATCTCTTTCCGAGATAAGCGAACGCGTCATGAGAGGTGATGATGCCTCGCTTGGCGCAAGAAACCAAGGCGGCCTTGTACTCGGCATCGAGTTTTTCCAGGGACCGAATGGATGCGTTCGCTGTCTCCTCATATGCCGATTTGTGAGAGGGATCTTTGAGCGAAAGAGTATCCGCTATCGACCGGACGATGCGCGACGCGAAAACCGGATCGAGCCAAAAATGCGGATCGTAAGCGCTCATGTCTCCTTCGCCGCTCCAGGAAGCCGCAGGAATCAACTCTACCGATAAAGAAGTATCGATTACGGTCACGCCCTTTTCCTTGAGCGTGGGGAGAAGATTTTTCGCCCACGGATCGATGCCCGCTCCGTTTATGATGAAAACATCCGCTCCTTCGACGGCGATAAGATCACGCGGTGTCGGCTCATACTCATGCGGCTCGACGCCCGCGGGCACGAGCGAGGAAACGCTTGCCATGTCCCCGGCCGCCATCCGGGCGAATTCGGCAAGCGGATATATTGTCGCTATGACGCTGATCTTGTTGTCAGCGACGGGGACCGCCGGCTTTCGCTTCTCGTACACCAAAGAAACCGCGATACCGCCAAGAATCACGACGCCTGCTATCCACAAAAAATATTTTTTCATACGATTGCTATATTTTTTTAACTCATCTCTTATTTGTCATCCTCCTCCTTGAATCTTCAGCGGCAGGTGGCACAGAGGCCGAAAAACTCAAGCGAGTGTTCGAGGATGCGAAAGTTTTCTTCCCGTTCCACCCTTCGCTCCTCATTGTGCCAGGATTCCGTCTCGCCATCGATATCCTTGACTGCCCCGCAACCGATACAAACCAAGTGATGATGGTGAGGACCCGAGAACTCGTAAAGCGCCGTATCGTTGCGCAGCCGCAATTCTTTCAAATACCCTTTTCCCGAGAGAAACTGGAGTTCCCGGTATACGGTCGTCTTGTTGAAGCGGCGCGAATCAACGGCGATTCGCCGCTCGATTTCCGGAACCGAGAGCGGGGAGAGATGGGATTCGAGCAATCGAAGGATTCGCTCCCGAGCGACGCTTTGACGCGACCCCTCTTTCCGCAACTCTGTAAGTATCTGGTCGGTTTTTTGCATATCACAATTGTAATGCAACCGAGTTGCATTTGTCAAGAGAAGCCAAGGAGCTTCGAAGACGCGAACACTTATTGCCCAAATGAACGCCGAAGATTATACTCTCTAAGAGAGGGAATCCCGCGGCGTGGCACCTGCCGCTCTTTCCGAGCGCTTTCAATTTCCAGGCGGCATTACGCCGCCTCCTCACTTCTATGAAACCTATTTTTACCATCGAAGAGGCATTCGTTTCGACTCCGCGCGAATACTCTTCCGACGATCGGAAATTCATCGTGGAAGCGTTCCGATTCGCCGATAGCGCCCACCAAGGGCAGCTGCGGAAATCCGGCGAACCCTATGTCACCCATAGTCTCGCGGTCGCCAAGACACTCCTCGATATCGGCATGGACCGAGTGAGCGTGGCGGCCGGCCTCCTTCACGATGTTCCGGAGGATACCGAGCGGACATTGGAAGAAGTCGAAAAAAGATTCGGCGCGGAAGTGGCGAAACTCGTCGACGG
>CALMHZ010000071.1 GCA_937864125.1 uncultured bacterium | reverse complement strand
ATCCCCGTTCTTTCCTCCGCTTTCCGCATATCCAGAAGCTTCAGTTGCAGCGTCACATTGCCATTCCATTCGTTTTCATCCACCTGAAATACCACATCTATATGCTCTCCTGTTTTTAGCCCGGGAAGCGTATCCGCCAAAGAAAAACCGATAGCATCAAAAACTTTTCCTCCCGGAGCGGTAAGGCGCAATTTAAGATGCTTGTCTCCAGATCCCACGAGGCGGATATCGGACACCCGCATGTTTTCAAGCAAAAATACCGGCTCCGGGTTGCCTTCTCCGAATGGCGCGAACGAACGGATCTTTCTCGCAAAATCAAGAGAGAGATCCGCGGATGAAACGCGCATGTCGATAGCGATTTCCGGTTCGATATCCGATCCTCCGATCGCCTCCGTGACCAATTTCTCCAGGCGTTGTTCGAATTCCAACAGATGCTCGTTGCGGATGGTAAGGCCGGCGGCCTGCGCATGCCCTCCGAATTTCACCAATATATCGGAGCATTGCCCTATGGCCTCGATGATATTCACTTCCGGGATGCTCCGAAGCGATCCGCGGCTCTCCTCTTTCCCTTTCGTAAGGACGATAACCGGCTTTCGGAATTCATGGGCGATCCGGCCCGCGACCAATCCCACTACTCCGAAATGAAAATCCGGATCCGCGGCGAATATGAGATTTTTTTCCGAGGATTCAAGCGCGATGTTCCGGACAAGCGTCGATATGGACTCACTCACCTTCCGTCGATCCGTGTTATAGGATTCAAGGATAAGCGCGAACTCCCGGGCGCGGACAGGGTCGCTTTCGACCAACAGGTCATGGGCTATCTTCGCGTGCGCCATCCGGCTTGCGGCATTGATGCGAGGGGCGATGTGAAAACCGATATCGCGCGCGACGGGGGCCCGACCCTCTCTGATCGGCATGCTTCCGATCGCGAACATCTCCTGGAATCCTACCCTACGAGTTTTGGCGAGTACGATCAAGCCGAATGAAACGATCACCCGGTTCTCCCCTATGAGAGGCATCACATCGGCAACCGTTCCGACCGCCGCTATATCGAGGAGCCACTTGAGCTCCTGCTTTTTTTCCGGAGCGAAGGTTTCATATATCGCTTGCACCACCTTGAAAGTCGTTCCGGCTCCGCAGAGCTCCTTGAACGGATAGGGCTCCCCGGGAAGCTTCGGATTGATTATGGCGATCGCCTCCGGCAATATCTCGGGAACATGATGGTGATCGATGACTATCACTTCCATATGGTGACTTTTTGCCAGGGTAATTTCGTCATGATTCATCATCCCGCAATCCACCGTAAAAATAAGGGACACGCCCTGGCTCTCAAAAAAATCGATAGCCTTTCCGCTCAGCCCGTGTCCTTCCGTATGCTTGTCCGGGATATACACGGACACCGCAATGCCGATCACGGAAAGACCTTCACGGATGAGCACGGACGAGGTGATGCCGTCCGCGTCGAAATCGCCGAAAATCCCGATGATCTCGTTTTTTTTCCGTGCCTGCCGCAACCGCTCCATCACGAAGCCCATCGCGGAGAACAAAAAAGGATCGTGAAGATCCCTCTCATAATCAGGCACGAGAAACAGCTCTTGATCCTCCTTCGAGACGATACCGCGAAGCGCGAGAAGCTGCTCCAAAAGAGGAAGCTTGGCTCCCTCATGTGACTCCCGGGGAAGAGATTGTATGTTCCATTGAAGCGGCATAGGGTGTCTCGGGAATACCTCGGCTTTGAAAGAAGCCGCGGACGCGTTGTCGGTTTCCGCCAAAAAATCTTCTGGCCAAATCCCGGAGCGAGAGGCCTCTTTACAGGCAGACGATCTCGGCATCGAACCGCCTGTTCCGCGCGTCTTTTACGGTAAGCTTGATCGCAAGCTTTTCACCGCCTTCGGAACAAAGGAAATCCCTGTTGAAATTAAGATCGCTCGCAAGCTTCTGGGCATCGAGCTCAACGGGATTCGGGATGATAAAATAATCGGAACTCACGAGCAACCCTTTTATACGACCGATGATTTCATGAGGAGGCGTCATGGTCGTCACGAAAAAATCCTTTACGCCTATGGATCGGGCGCGTGTCTCATCTTCCTGTCGCCCGAGATGGGAAAGGAACATGACCGGAACATTCATCGTACTGAGATTTTTTTTCAGCGCTTCGGCAAGCATAAACCCATCCATGCGAGGCATGATGATTCCGGATACCACAAGGTCCGGCACATGCTGATTGATTTTTTCCAAACCCTCAAGTCCGTCATTCGCCTCTTGGATATCGAACCCGGCCGTTCGCAAGATATCCGCGTAGATCGAGCGCGTGTCCAGATCATCATCTACAAGCAAGATGCTATATTGTGTCTTTTCCATACTACGATACAAGGATGGGAAGCAGTGTACACAGTATACTGGTATCCAAAACAATGCACAAGAGACTATTTCCCGGATAGCTCTCGAAGCTTTTCAATAAGCTTCTTTTCCTCTCCTGAGAGTTTCTTCGGCACTTCGATTTTTATCGCGACCAAATGATCGCCGCTTCCCCATCCGCGAACGCTCCTTAGCCCCTTGCCCTTGATGCGAAAAATCTCTCCTGGCTGCGTTCCGGCAGGAATCTTCATCCGAACCGGGCCATGCACGGTTTCTACCGAGACCGTGTCTCCGAGTGCCGCCTGAGCGAAGGTGATCGAAAGAGAAGAAACGATATTGTCGCCGCGTCGCTCAAAGAGATCATGGCTTCTTACATGAACCGTAATGAACAGATCTCCCGGCGGCATACCGGCCTCCCCGGCGGCTCCTTTTCCGGCCAGAGCGATAGTCTGCCCGTTTTCGATGCCCGCCGGAACTTCGAACGATATCTCCTCTTCTCCGATATTTTTTCCTGCTCCCTTGCAGGTGGGGCATTCCTTGCTAAACCACCGGCCCTTTCCATGGCATTTCGGACAGACGCTCGCCTGAGAAAAAGTACCAAGAAAACTCTGCACGGTCTTGGTCACCCGGCCGGAACCCCGACAAGTCGAACATGTTTCTTCGCTCGCGCCGGGAGCGCCGCCCGTTCCATGGCACAACGAGCACGCAAGCGGCTTACGGATGCGTATCGTTTTTCGCACCCCGGAAACCATCTCCTCGAAAGATATCTCGATATCAGTCTCGATATCGGCTCCCGCCTGGGATCGTGCCCCTCCTTGACCGAACCCCCTTCCTCCTCCGAACAAATCAGAAAACATATCCTCGAAGCCGCTGCCTTGGAATTGAAAATCGTTCATGTTAAATCCGCCGGCCCCAAATGGTCCGCCAGAGTGCCCACCCGAAGGCCCTCCTGGACCCTGATCATTCGCCCCCATGCCAAACTTATCGTATCGCGCGCGCTTCTCAGGATCGGACAGCGTGCCATACGCGTCGTTGATTTCCTTGAACTTTGCCTCATCGCCATGTTTTTTGTCAGGGTGATGCTGGTGCGCCAGCTTTCGAAAGGCCTTTTTTATCTCATCTTGAGAAGCGGTTTTCGATACGCCAAGAATATCATAATAATCTTTCGCCATAAGTATATGTTCAGTGGATGTCTATTCAATTCCTATCTTATCGGAAAATCAAAAAATTGGCAATCACGAACGATGAGTGCTAATTTTCGGCGCTCCCTCGCCGCCCTACCGCAGAACCTCCCGTTCGGTTTGGATCCGCTCGACGGAAAACACCCCGGAGCGGATGAGCAACCCCATAAAAAGGGCGGCTCCGGAAATCCACACCCACTGAAGCAAAGAAGAGAGGGAAAGCACCGTCACGAACAAAAGGAGGCTCAGGAAAAAAGGGAACACGCCGGCCGGAAGATCCTCCTTGGCCTTATCGCCTGAAACGAGAGCGACAATTTTATGCCGGAAAGCCTCTCCAAGGACATCCGATACCTTCTCGTCTCCCGAGACGGCTCGTCCGGCGAGCCGGCTCATCTGGAGCCGTCCCAAAGAAAGCTCCGCTTCCTTCGAGAGCAGCAGTTCATCTTCAGGCATGTCTCCGTTCGGCGACAGCGGTGTAAAAACAGGCCCTTCATCAGCCGCCTTTTTCGAAGCGATCATCCCATGCAGAAAAGAATCTACCGTCATCCCATCTTTACGGATTTTTCCAAGCTCGGGATAGACCGTTCCCATCGCCCACAAGAGGGCGTCTCCGCTTCCTTGGGCAAGAGTAAACCTTGGCACCAGATCCTCCCAAGATGAAAAACGGATGTGAGTATAATAAGCGCTCGCGATGAGAAGCGCTATCGAGAAAGAAAAGGCAAACACTCCGGCGCCCATGCTTTTTTTAAGGGAAAGCTTCAAGCGAAGGTTCATATCCTCTTCCACTTTGCCCATTCCTCGAAAGAGCATGAATCCGGAAAAGAAAACAAAAGCGAGATGGGCAAGCGAGGGGGAAAAGAAAAGGCTCGGAAGAAAAACTGAGAATACGAGAATCGCCCGCGATTTCCGCTCCCGAAAAATGAGGGACGCGCACAAAAAAACTATCGCCACAAGCGAGAACGCGCCGATAGCTGTCGCCCAGTCTGATGTCGATCGCCCAATGAGCGTATCGACCGATGCCCATCCGAGAACCGATAAGGAAAAAGCCGCCGCCACGAGCAAATATTTCGTCATCTCCTGCGAAGAAAGGGTCATGGGTGCCGTTTTATAAGAAGTTCATTGCCTTACAATCCATTCTCAAGCTTGTTTTTTACATGCTCTTCGAAAGTGACAGCGAAAACGGTCTGTCCTGTTTCCGGATTGTTGAGGAAATACACATAAGAATTCGGTTCCGGAAATACCGCGGACCGGATAGAGGAGAGCCCCGGATTGCTTATGGGGCCCGGAGGCAATCCCTTATATTTATAGGTATTGTACGCCGAATCGATGGCGATATCATCAAGGCTGTGTTGTATCTTTTTTTCTTCGAGCACATATTTTACCGTCGCGTCGCTCTGAAGCGGCATCCCCATATTCAACCGACGCAAGAAAATGTCGGCTACCAAACGGCGGTCCTCTTCGGATCTCACTTCAGCTTCGAGCATGCTCGCGAGGATAAGCAAACGATACCACTCAGCGTCGGAAGCGCGGGCAAAAGTCTCGATCTTTTTTTCCTGCTTCTCGAAATTCTCGAGCATTTTCAGCAGAATGCCGTCAGCTCCCGCTTCCTGACTAAAAAAATAAGTGTCCGGGAAAAGAACCCCTTCGAGAGAGGCGGTTTCAGGAAGTTTGGACAAGAAAGCAAATTGTTTCCGTAAGGCCGCAGGAGGAGCCTCTACCAACTTGAGGAACTCGTCGCCCGGAAGGCCTTTTTCGGATAAGCGGCGCGCCATATCAAAGGCGGTAAATCCTTCTGGGAAAGTCACTTTGACGCCCTTTTGCACCGTCTCCCCGGAAGCGAGCTTGTTTATGATCTCAGGAATGGTCATCGTGCCGCTCAATCGGTATTCCCCGGCCTGCAATTTTTTCCACGCGCGCTCCTTGAAGAGGCGATAGAGAAACGCGGGTTCGTTTCGGATGATGCCAGCGTCCCGCAGTGCCGAAGCGAGAGCCAAGGCGTCGGTTCCCGGAGAAAATACGAAAGTCACCACGCCCTGCTCTTTGCCGCGAGCATC
Organism: uncultured bacterium; assembly: GCA_937864125.1. GTDB lineage: Bacteria > Patescibacteriota > Minisyncoccia > Moranbacterales > UBA1568 > JAGOTT01. The sequence continues at coordinate 1,578 of CALMHZ010000071.1, read as the reverse complement.
CTCGGAAGCGGATTGGATATACCGAAAACCGATGAAAAGCGCGATCGCTATCAAGCCGACAAACACACCAACCTTATACTTCAACGGCGACTTCGGCATACTTTCGATTTAAAAATTCGGCGACTTTTCGATAAGGGGCACGAACAGAAATCCGGGGAACCGCTCCACATAATAATCATCGTCGCCTTTCCGCTCGATATAAGCCAGTGAATTATAAATAGGAATGACCATTTTCCCTCCTACTTTAAGCTGCTCTTTGAGCGCCTTTGGCACCTCCTCCACAGAGGCGGAAACAAGAATACGATCATAAGGCGCGGAATCAGGATATCCAGACGCTCCATCTCCGAGCACGCATTTCACCCGCCCCATCGACACATAGCCGAATTTCTCGATATTTTTTTTCCCAAAGTCATACAATTCCGGTATCCGCTCGATAGCAATGACTTTCCCTTCCTCCCCTACCACATGAGCGAGCAAGGCCGAAGCCCAGCCCGATCCGCTTCCGACATCAAGGATGGTAAGGCCGGAGCGAAGATCGAGAAGCTCAAGCATGACCGCAACGGTCAGGGGTTGCGATATGGTCTGCCCGTATCCGATAGGAAGAGGGATGTTCGTCTCGGCTTCCTCTTCGAATTCAGGCGGAACGAACTCCTCTCGTCGGATCGTATTAAAAGCCTCGATAACGAGATCGGATTTCAGATACCCTTGAGTTATAAGAGTGCTCAAAAGACGGCTCATCCATGTATCCTAAAAAAATTATCCCCGTAAAAAACAAAGAGGCTCCGATACCATCACTCTCCCATCACCTGCACGATCACATCGCGTTTCCTCGACCCATCGAATTCTACGGCAAAAATACTTTGCAACGCGCTCAGGATGGGCTTCCCGCGCTCGACGAGCAGCGTCTCGCTTGCGCCGAGGAGAATCTGCTTGCAGTGAGAATGACCATTCGATCGACCATCCGATTTGATGCCGCGTCGAAGCTCGAAAAGATCATGGGAATACTGATCATCCACCGGAACCATGCGGTAAAGAATCCGCATAAAATCCTGGATAAGAAGCGATTCATTGTGGTTTATCGCAACGCTCATGGTGGTATGAGGAGCGAAGATGATTACCTGGCCCTCCCGCACCCCGGAGCGATCCACGACTTCTCGAACCCGGTCCGTGATGTCGACAAACTCAATCTGCGTCTTCGTCTCGAATACCACCCTCTCTCGATGTATTTTCATATGTATGTTTACTGACAAAGACAAGGGAAGCTAGAGCGCGGAAAGCTCTTCTTTCAGCTTGTCTTTCGGCTGCGCGCCCATCCATTCCTTGATCACTTTCCCTCCCTTGAAGACCTTGATCGTAGGGATGGACATGATACCAAACTCGCTTGCCGTGTCGGGATTTTCATCGACATTGAGCTTGCCTACCTTGACCCCCGGGACTTCTTCGGCGAGCGCGTCGATAACCGGACCCATAATCTGGCACGGTCCGCACCACGGCGCCCAAAAGTCAACCAGAACCGGCGTCTCGGAAGTTCTGACTTCAGCATCGAAATTAGCATCGGTAAATTGTATAGCCATATGT
>CALMHZ010000070.1 GCA_937864125.1 uncultured bacterium | reverse complement strand
GAGCTTGTGACGATATTCGTGGGAAGATGCGTGATGCGCACCGCGCTATCAGTCTTATTCACATGCTGGCCGCCCGCGCCTGACGCCCGATATGTATCGACGCGCAGATCTTCCATTTTTATAGGCACCGCCTCGACATCGTCGATAACGGGGATGACTTCAACCAAGGCAAAGGATGTCTGTCGGAGCTGGTTCGCGTTGAAAGGAGAGAGTCGGACCAGGCGGTGAACCCCGGCCTCCATGCGAAGGTACCCGTAGGCGTAGTCGCCGGAAATTTCCAGCGTGACGCTTTTGACCCCCGCTTCGGTCCCCCGAGATTCATCAATAACCATGGCTTTCCATGAGGATTGCTCCGCGTATCGAAGATACATCCGAAGAAGCATTTCCGTAAAATCCTGCGCGTCGACTCCTCCCGCTCCGGCATGGATCGAAAGAAGCGCCGAGCCTCTATCATGCTTTCCTGACAAAAGCGCGCGAAATTCCCACTGCTCAATCTCCTTTTCGACTTCCTTGAGGCTGCGCTCAAGGTCATCCGTCGATGCCGCTCCCCCATCCGAAAGCGTCGAGAGCAAGGCGAGATCGTCGAGCTCGGAGCGCAGCCGTTCGAAGGATGCATGCTCTTTTTCCAGCACCTCGAGAGACCTGAGCGTCTGCGCCGCAGCCATCGGGTCGCTCCAGAGGTCGGATTGCTCGCTTTCCTTCCTTAATCTTTCACGCTCCTTTCCTTTCGACTCCCAGTCAAAGGTAGTCCTGCAGATGCAGGAGTTTTTGCTGAAGTTCGGCTATTGTTTCTTGCTTATCTTCCATATGATTCATAGTATACCACATATTTTTTTTCTTTCGGAAGGGGTTGCCAAGTCCACGGTTTTCTTTTATCCTACTCTTGGTACGGAGGACTTCCTCCGGCGGCATGTCGTTTGCCTCGCAATAAGAAACGAGCTTAGCCAGCGTAGCTCAGTCGGTAGAGCGATGCACTCGTAACGCATAGGTCACCAGTTCAATCCTGGTCGCTGGCTCCATATACAACACAACAACAAAGCACCCCGATCTTTTCCTGGGTGCTTCGTTCTTTTTCGCGCTGACAAACGGAAGCTCTCTACTCGGTACGAAGCGCGGCGTCAAGCGAAGCCTTGAGCTCGTCATAAGATATCGCTCCGGCAAAAAAAGTATCTCCGACAAAAATACCGGGAGTTCCGCTGATGCCGAATTTTGAAGCCTCCTCGGCATCCGCAGCAACTTTTTCCGCGTATTTCTTGCTATCGAGACAACTATCGAATTCAGCCGTCTTCAACCCAAGCTGCTTGGCATAGCCCTTGAATACTTTCGTTCCTTCGGTCTTGCTCCACACATCCTGCTTCGCGAACAAAAGGTCATGATACGGCTTGAACCTCCCCTGCTCGTTGGCGCACTCCGAAGCGAGAGCGGTATTTTCCGCCTGGGGATGGAACGAGAGCGGGAGGTGCTTGTAGACGAATGCTACCCGATCGCCATATTCGGCGATCATCTTGGTGACCGAGGAAGAAAATACCTTGCAATAAGGACACTGGAAGTCCGAATATTCGATGACCTTCACTTTCGCATCGCGAGATCCGAGAACGATAGCATCATCGCCGACTTGCGGAAGGGAGAGATACTTCCCGGGAGTGAGTCCGAGTCTCGCGGTATCCAAGATATACGATCCGTCCTTTTCCTTGAAGATTTCTCCGGCAATCGAATAAAAATTCGTACTCGATATCTTGTCCGAGAAAACGAAGGCCGGGAGCGTAGTCACGCCGAATTTTTCGACCATCGCTTTCCCTTCATCGGAAGACACCTCAAGAGGAGAGGCTTCCATCGTGGGAAGGATGCGACGCAGCCAGACTAATGCCTCATCGGGCGCGCACTTCTCGCAGGATTGATCGGTCAGCACCGTCACTTTCACCTTCGGATCAGTGTACCCCACCCATGTTTTTCCAGCCGCCTCAAGGATGGTGCTCTCGCGTACGGCGCGGGGAGAAAATCCCTCCCGGCTTACGAGCTGCCCGATATCGACAAACAAGCTTCCGATGAACAATCCCGCAAGCAATACCACCGCGGAAATCAGGTTCTGCGTGCGCTTATTTTCCTCGGATATCGATCCGGTCACTACAGAAGCATCTTCTTCTTTCATCGTTTCATGTTCCGTGCCGTGCATAAGAATTTCATTAATCGGTTGATACAACGAGCGTCCCTCCATCTTCCAGCCATAAAAAAACGATATATCCCCGCTATGTCCTACTGAGCGGCGCAAGCCCCTCCTTGTTGAATCCCTCCCGAAAAATTCGCCGCCCCGCCATTTTCCGAGACTTTTTTCTGCAACGCTATCAAATCATATGTCCCGCCTTTCGAAACCGTATAATCCCGATAGCCCATGGTTATCGAGTCGGTAGCTATGGTTTTTGCTCCGAAGCCAAGGGCCACTCCGAAAACAAGGAGCATGATAAGCCGCTCCTTGGCGGAAAAAGACCCAACAAACTTCGAAAGAGCGGAAGAGAGAGTGCCTTCCTCGTTGTTGGCGAACGCTTCCTCCGGCCCCAATTCTTCTCTGCCACCGCGATATTTCTTGACCCATGCGTACCATTTCTCCTGGAATCGACTCAGCGATTTTTTTGCCGAGTCCCGCATTGTATCCATAGATTCTTCTTAAAAGTGCCCCTATCGTAGCACATGTATAAATATGCACAATTGACAAAGTAGCTCAAATATGATGCGTTTCCAAGCTTCTTTTTCGCCTATAACGCGTCCAGAAAAGAGTCCAAATCATCGAGTGCCTTCGACCCCAAACTGGGCTTTTCTTTTCTTTCGCCTCGCAACTCCTCTTCTATTCGAAGGAGCGCGTCTTCCGGATAGACCTGGTGCATCATGCGACCCTCGACTATGACATTCGGCCCCACTCCGCAACAGCCGAAACATTCGATGGTTTTACTGATCGAAGCGGTGTTTTCATACTTTCCATCGATAAGCGCCGCTACCGCGCCCGCCCCGCGCCCCTTGCACTTCGCGGCAAGACAAATTTCTATTTTCTGCTTATCCATAAAATATCTGTAAAATATTGAAGGTGATTGGGATTCAGGACCAAAGCGTGCTGAAAAGTTCTCCCCTGCCTTCGCCGGTTTTGGTCGAATATCGGATGATCGGACAGCCGGGGAAATCCTCCCGCATGGCACGGATATGATTCGACACATCGTTTCTTTTGCCTTTGTCGGACTTGTTGGCGACGATGATCACCCGTCTTTCATACTCATTGAGGATAGAAAAGATCTCACGATCGGAGTCCTGGACCCCTATCGAAGCGTCCACGATAAGGACCACCCACTTGAAATCGACTTCGTCGGAACCCACATACCACGAAATCATATTGCCGATTTTCGCCTTGAGGGATCGGGAGAGCCGCGCGTATCCGTATCCCGGAAGATCCACCAGGTACGATTTCCCATCAACCAAAAAATAATTGATCTCCGTCGTTCTTCCGGGTTGCGAACTTGATTTCGCCAGATCTTTTTTCTTGAAAAGCGAATTGATGACGCTTGATTTCCCTACATTCGAACGCCCGAAAAAAGCCACCACCGGAAGGGAAGCCTCCGGCAGACCGGCGGGCTCTACCACGCCTTTTGTGAACACTACAGAAGTTGTCCCCATACATGTATCTTTCTCAGCACATATTCTTGATACCATGCCCGAAGGAAAAGACCAAACGAAGATCAGCGACGAGAGATGATTCCGCATCGCCTTAATCATCTTGACTTTTTAAAATATTCATGACATGACTAACAGGCAGTTCATTGACAACTTTTATTGGAGAAAAACATGTCCTTTATCCCCCGACTCATAGCAAGCATCAATCATGTCCGATATGGCGGCCAACCCTACGGGAAAACGCATGCGTACGAGCTGCGCCGCCGATTAAGAAAGGCCGGGAAAAAGTTTTTGAATATGCCTGATGATGAGGGGCGCTCCCCCTCTCTTCCCGAGATATTCTTCACGCTGGAAGATGTCTCGTACTCCCTTATGGATGCGCGGGTAACATCCTCCCAACTTAAGCCTGAAATAGGCGACTTCCAAGAAATCATCCAGTGGCTCAACTACGAATCACGCGAAGAAGTCAGGGCCGGCACTCTCTTGTGGCATGATTTCGCTCTAGAAAATGAAATTCATTTCGGAGTACGCCTTCTCGAATGGGGAGCCTTCTATACCATGCTCATGTTCAATGAACGAGAGGCTTTCAAATGGGTAGAAAGGCAGCGACGCGCCGAGAGGGCTAGGATATGAGCATGAAAGCGAAGATCACCACTCCCCTGATGAATCAGAAGGCATCTCTCCCGCTTTATCCATCCCCTCACAAGACACAGACCGTATGTGGGGGCGAACTCTTCAAACTCAAGGGCGGAAGGGCGAAAAACAGGCTGTATGAAAAAATCGTTCTTGAAATAAATGAATGCTCGGGAGCGGAAGCAGGCACCATCAAAATAACCGTTATTTTCGAACGGACGATCAGGATAGTGTCTTTCCTCGGGTGGAAAACCAAATATACCGATATCAGGGTCGGCAACGATACATTTCGAATCGAGATGGTCTGATGAAAAAAGTGCAATCGAGGCGGGATACTAATCATCCCGCTTTTTTTTCAAACCATCAAACAAGATAGTCGTCCGCCGAAATAAGATAAAATCATTGACATTAACCACGGTCTCTGGCATGATTTTTCGACAGCAGGTTCTTTATCAATTTTTCGACGAAAGGAGCAGTCATGAGTATGACAAACGCGATGAACGAAGGGTATTATATCTCCTTTCCTCCTCTCACCTCACTTATCATCGTGGCATCCCTAGCCACGATCGCACTCATGGTTTGGGCGATACGAAAGGCCATCGACTCACTTTTTATTCCGAAACGGACA
>CALMHZ010000069.1 GCA_937864125.1 uncultured bacterium | reverse complement strand
GGACGTCGCCCGCCTCCGTCGCATCGGCGAAGAGCATGTGGAAGAAGTCGTCCTCGCCCTTAACCCGACGACCGAGGGAGATCTCACCACCCTTTACCTGAAAAAAAAACTCCAACCTCTCGGCGTGGAAATCTCACGACTTGCGCGCGGATTGGCGACCGGCGGAGATATCGAATACGCGGATGAAGCGACTCTCCGGTCCGCATTGACAAATCGAGAAAAATTGGTATAATGCGAGTGAAGTCCCCGCTCATTCACAATTGAAAAGGAGAGATAATATGGCTCAGGAAGATTTTGGCATTTCCTTTCATGGAGTGTATGAGACTCATGAATGTTGTACCGACAGCATCCTTTCCTTAAGTGCTGAGAAGCTCTCCCAGCGGCTTCAGGTTCCCATAGAAGCCTTGCGTTCACAACTCGTGGGGCAGTGGGAATCTATCGGCGTCACCCAATCGGATCTCACGCAAGTCGATGGCGAAGTCGAAATAAGCTACCTTAACAACCCGGAAATGGGATCGGCATGGATCGGTGACATAACCGCCTTCTTGACCGGAGAAGACGACGAAGCACCTTATGAAATATACTCCGGACTACTGGTTCTCCTCGTAACTCATTGAAAGAAAGGACACATCATGCATCTCATGCGCCAACCCAGAGAAATACTGTGGACATCCCCCAAGGATACATCGGAAGGATTGGAAGCGCTTCTCGTCGAAAGCATAGCCCAAGGACATTGCTCTCCCTCCGAAAAAAAACCATTCAGGGACCAAGTCCCCTATAAGCCCGGCGGACACATACTCGAAGGGAACATCCTTCCTGATACCCCGTACTCGCTTAAGATTCTCCCGCACGAGTATTTTGGCGGGAAAACCCTCTACATCCGAGGCTTTCCATCCGACATGAGGAATAGCAAGGTCGGACAAGAAGCGAAATTCATCCTCATGGTATATCTCTACGATGAGTATGCGCTAGCACAATGACAATACATAAAGCCGTCTATCTAAAAAGATAGACGGCTTTTATACTTTCTTTTCCTCTCGACTTCTGAAGGAGTTACTTTACTCCCACTTTCGTAATCTCGATTTCCGTATACGCCTGACGGTGACCGAATTTCATCTTGTAGCGCTTTTTCGGCTTGTGCTTGATGCCGATGACTTTCTTGTGCCTGTCCTGGTCGATGATCTTCCCCTCGACGCTCGCGCCTTCCACGATCGGCAGACCGATGGTCGCGACTTTTTCGTCTCCCACATACAATGTCTCAAAAGCGAGGTTCGTGCCTATCTCCCCCTCAAGCTTCTCCACCTTCACCTTGGTCCCGACCGAGACCAGGTATTGTTTCCCTCCCGTCCGTATCACAGCTAGCATAAATATTCGAAAAGAGTAATATCACCCATTTTACGGATTTCTCTCCTTTTGTCAACATGAGTCCGAATAATGAGCCCAAATACGACATTGATTCCAAGCCCCCTCTGCCCATTATTGGGAACATCTCCATATTCCTCATGACCCTTTTTTTCTCCATTTTTCGGCTCCCCATTGACAAAATATTGAATATGGAGTATGGTGACCCGTTAAGCACATTTACAAATCCGCCCGGAAGGGTCCCTGTTCGTGCATTTGTCTGATCCCCGTTTTTCGGGGAATCTCCATAATCGTGCACATGCACGATATTCTTTCAATTTGAAAGCAAAGGAGATACAGATGAACCCACAAACTACCACTTCCGCAGCACCTGTTCACAACCATCCACCCGCCTTACCGACGGAGGAATGCCCTCTTGACACCTCCCGCGTCGAAAGAAGGGCGCTCAACCGTCCGATTCCTCGGGCTCCGCATGTTCCCTTGGTATGGAATAAAGCTATTGGCAAGAATATGAGGGATGTTCTTCTCTACGAGAAATTTGCGCAACCCCAGACCGCTACGGAAAATCTCGTAAGCGACGGAGCCACCGTCGCCAAACTCATGGAGCGCTATGAGGACAATGAAGACTGGTGGGAAGCACTGTCTTTCGGGGATGCGATACAATGGAATTCACTGATTCCCATGCACCATCCTATCAGAAAGACCCATGGAGATGGACCATTTATAGTCCTTCGCATCATTGAAGCGCCGGAAGGCGACTATGTCCCCCCAGTAGTAACCATCCATGACAAAAATCATGGGAGGGCGATAGATTTTTACTCCGCTGAGCAGATGGATGGGAAAAGAGTTTTCTTTATTGTGACTCAGGCAGGTGAAACGATGGGTAAATCTCTTTTGGTTGCCCCCCATCATTTTTTCCAAATTCCTGAATAAGAGAGCGATGATGCGGTCACATACCTATCAGCTCGAACCCCCGAAGCAACATTGCTTCGGGTATTTTTTTTATTACCGAGCGAGCGCCGGTACTATCGGGCTCAATACTCCGTGGCAAGCCCCTGGGGTGAATACCCGTTATCAAAAAAGTCCCGGGCGGATGTTCGCTCGGGACAGGCTAATGGATTTCATACTCGGAATTGTTGGACGCTGCGTGGAAGCTCGGTTCATTTTCTTCCGGTTTTTCGATCCTGAACAATTCGAAAAGATCGACATTTCCCCAGAGACAATCCACGAGAACGGGAGGGATCGGAAGCATGGAGGGAACAAGGATGATGATAGACGACATGATGCGCTCCTTTTGTAAAAAAACGGATAACGACTTTCTCTTGGCACTTCAAACACTATTCTAGCACAGCTTTTATCCTGCGCACTCCAGACGAAGAAGCCTCTTCCTTGATGATGCGGAAATTTCCCGCGATATCGCCCGTATTCTTCACATGGGGCCCGCCACAGAGCTCCGCGGAATAGACTGTTCCGTCGGCAGCTTTCGCCATATAGACATCGACGGTATCGGGGTACTTCTCCCAAAAACCTCCCCTCGACACCCTTCGCCCGTGCCTCCTCCTTCGCCATCCGCTCGGTTGTCATGGAGCACTTCTTGGCGATCGCCTCGTTGACATACCCCTCCACAAGATCCAAGGTTTCACGCGGCACCTTTTCTCCATGAGTAAAATCGAAGCGCGTCCGCTCTTCGGTTATATTGGAACCGGCCTGGTGCACATGGTCCCCGAGATATTTGCGAAGCCCCGCAAGCAGAAGGTGCGTGCAGGTGTGAAGCATGGTCACTTTCTCGCTGTGATCGGCGAGGCCCCCTTTGAATTTTCCCGCTCCGGCCGTGCGTGAAAGGTCCTGATGTTTCCGGAACTCCTCCGTGAAAGAAGTCTGATCGAATTCGATCCCTTTTTCTCGGGCAAGCTCCTCGGTCATCTCGAGCGGAAATCCATAGGTTGAAAAAAGCTCGAAAGCATCAATTCCTGCAAGCGATCCCGAACCGATCCTTTTCTCGAATTCCCTTATGCCGCGCGAGAGCGTACGGCGGAATTTCTCTTCCTCGGATAAAATGGTCCTGATGATGATTTCGCGGCGCTCCCCCAGATTGGGGTACGCGGCATCATACGTTTCGACCACTTTCTCCACAAGAAGAGAAAAAATCCCCGAAGAAAGCCCCAGAATGTCGGCATATCGGACCGCCCGTCGGAGAAGGCGGCGGAGTATATATCCTTGGTCGGTGTTGGAGGGCAGCACGCCGTCGCCGATAAGAAAGACGCTCGTACGGATATGGTCCGCCACGATCCGCTCAGCCTTGGTATCACGGGAGGAGGAGTGCTCCGCGATGCATGATAAGAGTGGAGAAAACAAATCGGTCGCGAAGACATTATCCGTTTTTTGCATGACCATGGCGAGCCGCTCGAGCCCCGCGCCGGTATCGACATTTTTTTTCGCAAGCTTCCCTATGACTCTTCCGTCTTTCTTCTCATATTCCATGAACACGTCGTTCCATATTTCGACGATTTCCTGCCGATCATCCGCAACCATATACTCTTCCTTCGTGAGATCGCCCAAGCCCTTTTTGGTCACATCATAAAACATTTCGGTGTCAGGACCGGAAGGACCATTATCACCCGGGCTCCACCAGTTCGGCTCCTTGCCGGAGGCTCCGGCGGTCATGAAATAGATGCGGCGCTCAGGGATACCGAGTCTCTTCCAGATAGCGAACGACTCGTCATCGCGGGGCGCGTCGTCGTTGCCACCGAAGACGGTCACATAGAGCCTGTTCGGGTCGAGCCCCAACCCCTCCTCCTGCGAGGTGAGGAATTCATAGCTCCATTTGATCGCGTCTTCCTTGAAGTAATCCCCGAGCGACCAGTTTCCGAGCATCTCAAAAAAAGTATCATGCGTATTATCGCCGATTTCTTCGATGTCTTGCGTCCGAACGCATTTTTGGGCATTCGCGATACGAGTCCCGGAAGGATGCGGCGCGCCGAGAAGATACGGCACCAATGGCTGCATTCCCGCGGTAGTAAAAAGCACGGAAGGATCGTTTTCCGGAACCAATGGTGCGGAAGGAACTATTGCGTGGCCTCTTTTTCGGAAAAATTCCAAGAAACGACGCCTGATTTCATGACTTTGCATATCCGTATTATTCCTAAGAATCATCCATTAGGTCAAAAGATTCACCTTTCGCTTGAGTCGCTTGACATCCCCGTCGAGGGAAAGGATTTCCCGCGTAAACCGAGCCTCTTCCTCTTGCTTATCCTCGATGCGGACCAATAGCCGATCCCGCTCCATTTCAAGGCGGCGCAATTCCGCGACGAGCATCATATGATATTTTTCTTTCTTTTGTTTTTCTTGCTCCAGGATAAGAAGTTCGGATTGAAGCCTGTTTAACGCCATTTTTCGTTCACCATCGTTCTCATTTGACCCACGAAAGCTTTGCGAGACGCTCGGTAACATAAGTGATTTCTTAGAAAATACGGGAAGGGCTAGGGCTCTTCCACCCTAACTTTCACCCGAGAGGCGTCTTTCGGCACAGAGACAATAAACAGCTTCGGCTTGAGTAGTATCTCGATCTTCTTCACTTCCGGATGTTTCTCGAGCACTTGCTTTATTCCGTCGGGTTTTTTCCCCAAGAATTCGTCTCGAAGAGTGTCCGTATCTATGTTCGCGACAAACAACGCTGTCGCACGGGTTTTAATATACATTATCGATGTCGTAAAATCAACCGAGGCATCTCCATATTCGAGTGAGATGTCCTTCAATTGATACATATCCCCGAGCTCCGCCTTCCGCTTAAGAAGCTCCGCGGCTTTTTCTTTCAGTAAGGATTCGGAAAATATGAACGCGCGGGCTTTCATCCGAACCTTATAGTCAAAGCTCGTGGCAACCACTCCGATTTCTGGGCGAACCGGCTCGCCGATCTGAGTTATTTCCATCGACTGGGGCAGAAATGATTCGCCCTCGGCAAGCGAAGCTTTGATGGATTCTTCGATTTTCGAGCGAAAAATTTTCTGCGACTCCTCTTTCGCCCGGTCGATATCTCCGGATGAGACGGTCTTTATGTCGCTGCTTTTTTCTACGGAACCTCCCGTCATGGCGGTTTTTGAAAGAGCGGTGATGCTTTCGTATTTAGGAGTACCTTTGAATCCCGGAATGACGAATGAGTCGGGACCGATATCATAGGCGCTCCCAGGGGCATCCGCTATGACTTCCGCTTCGATGGTTCCGGGTTGTTTCTTGCCGTTTACTTCCGACACCCCTGGAACGGAAACCCCCTTGATAAGACGAAAGATTTTTCCATCTTTTGTCTCAAGTCGGGTCGTGGCAACCAAAGGCTGCGGGTCCGGTCCGAATGCGTTGGAGATGATCACCGTTCCCCGAGACTTCGCGCTCGTATCGGAAGAAACACCGGAAGTCTCGAGAGACACCGTTACCTCCTCCTCGCTTTCAAACAATCGCATGGGAATGTTCCGCTCGCCTTCGGATGCGCCGTCTTTTTTCCCATCAAATTCCATCTCCAGTGACTGAGAAGATGATTGCGGCATTACTATTATCTCCGCTTTCGGCAAAAAGAAGAAGATCGCCGCCCCTATGACGCCCGCGATAGACGCGAGAGCGAACGACAAGAACCAGAAATGCCCTTTCCCCTCGATCTTCGTTACGATCGGTTTTTGCTTTTTATTGAACGAGGCGCGGTTTGCCGGACGCAAAGTGGCAGGCTCCTTTTTTTGGAACACATGAGCGAGGCGGCTCTCCGCGGAGGGTGAAGCGACTGCTTCTTTTCTCGCCTGAAGCTGTTCCGCTACCGAAGGATACGCCAAGGCTGGCGCCGCTGGTTCGTGGACGGCGTTCCGATTCGTGTTTTTTTGAAGCATGTCTTCTGCTCGTCGCCCGAAACCGCTCCTCCCGGAAGGATTTTTTGTAAGCGGCAAAGGAGCGGACTTCACTCCATCTGGCAAAAAATCTCCGGAATCTGCTCCCGCGCGAGGCAGCTCTGAAGGCTCTTTCCCTTGATTTCGTTGATTTTCCTGAGGAGGCTGTTGCAACTTTTGATCGGAAGGAGTAAAAAACTCCGACGAACCGATAGCGGTCTGCACCAGGGAATGGTCGATTACCGAAGGTGAAGCCGGGGTCGCATCTCGCGGAATCTCGTCTGAGTAAAGCTTGGTAGGGATGCCGGCCTTTTCTACCAGAAGTCGGCCGAGCTCGTCTTGAGTGACGATAGTCACGGCCTTTCCCAGCTTCTCGGCCTCCCGACGCAGGATACGCAAGTTGACGGGACTTTGGAGGATAAGGGCACGGTTCGGCACCACGAAAACATTTTCAAGAAGCGCCGAGGACCTCAATCGCCCGACCAAAGACAGCACCTCTTCATCTTGCGCGACATAAAATGTTTGTGGCATAGGGATTCAAGACAGATGTTTATTTATTTTTTCTCCACGGCTTCCATGCTTTTCCTGAGTAATCCGGCCAGCATTTTCTCTTCATCGAGCTCATCGAGCAATACCAGATTCACCAATCCGAGCGGCGTGATATCCTGCGGGTTATTGAGCTCTCCGGTCGTATCCATCACGCGGACGACATCCCTTGGCTGCAGATAATGCACTTCCACATGCTTCGGGAACGGCAGGTCTTCGGACCACTCGTCAAGCATCAGGGAAGATTTCATGCCCGGCAATGCCGAACCGCCTCCGCATAAGAATACATGGGTCGGCAAGAGATCCGTCTCGGCGAATTCAAGGAGCGAAAGCTCGACGCCGCCTAGCCACACGCGGCAATCCTCTTTGAACAAGGCGGCGATGGACTGGAGTTCTTCTTGAGGCAAGCGGTTGAATGAATAATCGATTTTCATTTTTTCAGCGACATCGAAAGGGATATTGCGCACCTGCGCCAAACGCTTCGTGAACGCGCGGCCTCCCACGGCGAACATCTTGGTCCCCTCAAGCCCCCCTCTCCGCACGACGGCGATATCGGTCGTTCCGCCGCCGATATCGACGAATATGGCGCTGAAATCGCTCATATCCTGCACCTCGACCGCGCGGGCAACCGCATAAGGCTCGGCCGCGATACTGATAAGATCGAGATCCAGGCTCTTTGCTATTGTTTCAAGCGCGCCCAAATGCACAAGAGGCGCATAGGCGTTGAACACGCTCATGGAGACATCATGCCCCTGAAAGTTAAGCGGGTTGGTCACCTTGTATCCGTCGATCTGCACATCGACGAGAGCCGCATTGATAAGTTTCACATCGATATCGTCCTGCCCTGTCTCGAAGGCGATCTGCCTCTTTATCCTTTCAAACGCTTTTTCCTGAACCTTCTCGATGATAGTTCTGAGCTCCTGCATCCCGATATGCAAGGTGGGATTCACCCGGTCATAATGAACGGTCGTCGTGGTTCCCTTTACGAGCTCTCCTGCGATGCCGATTATGCTTTTTCGAACATCCTTGACTCCGGCCTTTTTTTTGGCAAGAAGAATCGCCTCCCGACAAGACGCGACGACACCGGAAATATCGGAAACGGCTCCGTTTTGCATGTTGCCGCTTCTCTGGGGAATCCTCCCCACTCCGGTCACTTCCGCCTGCTTTGTTTCTCGATTGATGCGAAAAACAAGCGCTTTCACGACCTCCGTACCGATGTCGAGCGCCAAGTAAACATTTTTATTGCTTCCATGAGAGAAGGGTAGCCAACTCATAGAGATAAACGGTTTTATTTTCTTCAGTATATCACACAACCAAGCTCGCCTGGGCGGATCCCTTTTTTTATCAAGAGAGCCTCTCTTGCTTGACTTCCTTGCTCAATGCCTCGAGCGCGGAAAGGGAGAGCAGTCCCTCGCTCGCCCCATACTCGCGTACGACGCTTCCGCTTTCCGCGATACCGAACCCGAGCATGTCCGGCAAATTTTTCCCCAGAAGAAATGCGGCGAAAAACGCGGCGCCAAAGGCGTCTCCCGCACCGGTCGCGTCCACGACGCGATCAACCGCTCGGATCGGACAATACCACATCTCCGTCCCGTCATATCCCCACGCCCCACGCGCTCCATCCGTCATGCCGATGATGCCAGCTCCGGCCTTGGACAGCGCCAAGAGAATGGAGGCTTCATCATTGATTTTCTCGGGGTCAAGCGGTGCGCCGGACTTGAGGAGCAGCTCTATCGCTTCGTCCTTGTTGAGCACAAGCACCTTCGAACGGGCGATGACTTCGAGTACCAGCTCCGGGTTATCCCGCAGGTTATGTTGGCCGGGATTATATGCGAGAGAGACCCCTCGAGCCGAGGCTATTTCGAGAATGTGCCGGAGGTTGGCTTCCCATTCGCCATTGAGCGAAGATATGAAAAACCATTCAGGTTTTTTTATTTTTTGCGGAATGATACGGAGCCTCTCGTTCGCATCACGATTATGAAAAATAGTCCTCTCGCCGTTTTGCGTCATGACGA
This sequence comes from uncultured bacterium, assembly GCA_937864125.1. Classification (GTDB taxonomy): domain Bacteria; phylum Patescibacteriota; class Minisyncoccia; order Moranbacterales; family UBA1568; genus JAGOTT01. The sequence continues at coordinate 298 of CALMHZ010000069.1, read as the reverse complement.
TGATCGCGGACAGATCCGTCGATGCTTCCGTATCGAGAAAAAGCGTCCGCGTGGACACACCGGCGCGCTCGAGACTCTCTCGTATCCACCTTCCCATCTCGTCTTGCCCGACATTGCTATATATCCCGGTCCTGATGCCAAGCCTGGCGAGCCCTTGCGCCACATTGGCAGCCACGCCGCCTACGGCTTCGTATCGATCCGCGACCCTATACTTTCCTCCAAGCTCAAAAGCTATTTTTTTCTGGGCCGTCACATCCTCGGGGGTTTCGAGCAAAATACCTTCGTCCGACGGGAAAAA
>CALMHZ010000068.1 GCA_937864125.1 uncultured bacterium | reverse complement strand
GTTATCTTTTGCCACAATAAATTGGACGGTAGACGGAGAAAGTGTCCCCGAAGCTCCTCCTCATACACATGCCCCTTCGACTCCGCCGCATACTGAAATCGATTATACCCCTGCGTTGCCTAAGATTCCGGGAGATGTGTATAATATCTCGCTTTCCGCCACGCTTCTCCAGGACAATGACAAGCGATTCGCTTTGCGGGACATATGGGGGATAGACGCGCTCTCTTCCTCGGAGACCGTAATCGCGAAAGCGGTGCAGGCGTCGGTGATCGATACGGAGACATTGGCGACCTCCGCGCCCAAGAAGTTCTTCGCGGCGGTATCGAGTTATCTGCCGGCATCGGTTCTCTTTTCCTTCAAGCTTATGGCCACCATGGCTGTCCTGCTCTTCACCGTAGGATTCGTCTTCTCGCTTGTCCCGGAAGCGGCTCCGGCGGTACCGCGCCGTCGTGGAAACAGGATGGAGTAAGAGAAACTTGGCTCTTCCCAAATAAAAATGACCATTCCGGAAGAGCTTCGGAATGGTCATTTTTTTGGTGCCGCGGAAAGGACTTGCCAGCCCGAGGCTGGTCCGCCTTTGGCGGAAACCGCAATCAAGTATTGTGCCGACGGAGAGAATCGAACTCTCATGCTCTTTCGAGCGCAGCGCCCTAAACGCTGTGTGTCTACCAATTCCACCACATCGGCCTCACCACCGCGGCATAATTCGTCTCCTCAATATTTTTCTTTCAGGGATGTATCACATTTTATGGATGCACGCTTGTCTCTCCTCCGAACATTCCTTTGATCCGCCCCACCTCTTCTTTGAGCGGCCCCTCATCCGTATACTCGCCTTGGTGCCGGGTGGATTCGCCGTATCTTTCCTTCTTTTGATCCAGGTGGATGCTGATAACGAGGTTGCGATCTTCCATCTTCGTGTAGGCGTGAAATCGTGGAAACCCGCTTCGTCCGAAGGCTCGTACGAAGCTCATTTCTTCTCCATCCTTTCTTTGGAAGACATATCCCGCGCGTCGGAAAAGGGTGACCGGATTTTCGACGCTGTCTTTTATGATTATTTTCATATGTCGGAGTGCCGGGAATCGAACCCGGGTTACACGCACCCGAAGCGTGCGTAATGCCACTATACCACACTCCGAAATACCGATTCGATACGGTTTTTCATTCCACCCAATGACCTTTTTTTATTTTCGCATCTTCCGCCGCCCGCTCCTCGTGTATTTTTTCCTGAGCCTGTTTCCGGAGAAGCTTCAGGTCCTGGCGCGCGAGGAGGGCCGCCCGCTCGAGCAGTATCGGCTTGGTATTGTTCTTCGGTTCCTCGATGACTTCCGCGAGAAGGACATCGAGGATGGCGCCTATCATGGGTCCCGGGGTCATGCCGAGCTCTCCCATGAGGTCCGTTCCTTTGATCGCGAGCATGCCGACTGAAAGCGGATCTTTTGACACTTTTTCGATCATGTATTCCAAGTGTCTCAATTTGTATGGCTTCGCCTTCGGGACGCCGCTCCCGAGCCTGTCGCCGATGCGCACCGCCATCAGGTCGTCCATGTTCTCAAGCCCGACCCGGCGGATAAGCCGACGGACCGAGGCCTCGGTGACCTCTCCGACATTATAGTAAAAAAGATGCTGGTCGACGAGCAAGGAGGCCTTGTCCACAATGGGTTTCGGATAGCGGAGCCTGGTGAGGATGGCGCGGGTCATCCGGCCGCCGACATGGTCGTGATTGTAGAATGTCGCCCGGTATCCTTCTCCGCGTTTTGTCCGCGGCTTTCCCACATCATGCAAAAGCGCCGCGAGTCTGACCTCAAGTTTTTGAGATGGGCAGGTGGCGAGGGCCCGGAGATTATGTTCCCACACGGAATAGATATGATGAAGGTTTTGGCTCATGCCGACTCCTTCCTCGAGCTCCGGGATGATAGAGGCGAGGAGTCCTGTCGATTGAAGGAGCGCCACTCCTTCCATGGCGTTATCGGAGAGGATGATCCGCGAAAACTCATCACGAATCCGTTCCTGGGAGACCCGGGAAAGCGTCTTTGCCTCACTGCGGATCGCCGAGAGCGTCGTCTCTTCTATGACCCACGGACTAGCGGACTTCGTTCCGCCTTTGGGAGCTTGGGAAAGTTCTGAAAGAAGGCGTACTCCGCGCATCATGCGGAGCGCGTCCTCGGAGAATCTTTCGGTTGCTACGCCGACGGCGCGGATTTTCTGTGCCCGTATGTCTTCTTGACCGTGAAAAGGGTCGATAAAGGTGATCTCGCACTCTTCGGAAGAAATCGTCCGTGACGACTTTTCTTGGCCGTTTTTTTCAGGCTGGGTAACTTTTCCGGCGATCGCGTTCATAGTGAAATCGCGCCTTGCGAGATCTTCTTCGAGAGTAGAGACGAAGGTGACGCTGTCCGGTCGCCTGTGATCGGTGTAGCCTGACTCGGATCGGTAGGTGGTGACCTCAATGATGTCGTGTTCCCGGGTATCGGTCTTGCCAGGAAGAAACGGCGGCACTTTCACTCCGACCGTGCCGAAAGTATTTTCGTAAAAACTGTCCGGAAAGATTTCAAGGAGCGCTTCGGGGCGGGCGTCGGTGGTTATGTCCCAGTCCTTGGGCGGTTTGTCCAAGAGGAGGTCGCGGACACATCCTCCTACGATATATGCTTCAAAGCCGGCTTTTTCAAGAGCGGCAAGGGTGGCGATGACCGGTTGGGGAATCTGGGTGCGCATATGAGAGGTATGGTAGCGGTCTTTTTCTTCTTTGCCAAGAAGGAGAGGAAGAAAAATCCTCCAGCGCGTGCCAGGGGATTCCTCGTACCTTGCGTATATTTTTTTACAGTGTCCGCCTCTTGGACTCTTCTTTGTACGCGATAAGCATGTCGCCTACCGCCACTCGCTCATTCGCTTCGATCACCAGGCCGCACTCGTTCCCTTGGCCCACTTCTTCGGCATTTTCTTTGTTCTGCTGGAGATTCCCCATTTTTCCGGAGCCGATGATCTCGTCCCCCCGCTTGATTTCAAGGAGCGCTCCTTTGATCATCTTTCCTTCGGCGACACGGCCGCCCAATATCTGATCGCGCTTTCCGGTCTTGAAGATGGCGAGGACTGAGAGGCGCCCGAAGTCGGTTCGGATAATTTCCGGCGGCAAAAGATCGGAGAGCCGTTCTTTCGCGCGATCGACGAGCTTGTAGATTATGCTGAATGTTTCTATCGGTACCCCGCTCTTTTCCGCGATGCGGCGGGCGACGGCTGTCGGTTCGACATTGAATCCGAATATCACCGCGTTCGCGCTTTCCGCCATCCGAACATCGGATTCGGTGATGTGCCCGACGCCTGATGCTATTTCCTCGAATGCCGCATCCTCGGACTGTATCGAGCCTAGGATCTGCTCGATAGCTTCGAGCGAGCCTTGCACATCGGATTTGATGATGTATTTGAGTTTTTTCTGTGCGCTTTCCTCGTCGGTTTCTTCGGAGGCCTTCGCGGAAGACTTGAGCGACAGCGCGGTCTGGCGCGATCGGGTTCGGGCGGAGGCTTTGCCGCTTGCTACTTGGATCACATCGTTGACTTGCGGAGTTTCGTTGAAGCCGTAGATGGTGACGGGGGTCGAGGGACCGGCCGTTTCGATGCTTTTCCCGGTGTAATCCTCCATCCGTCGTATTCGCCCGAACGCGGAACTCGTCAGGATGTCTTGTCCGACTTTCAGGACGCCGGTCCGGACAAGCGCGGTCGCGACGGGGCCCTTCTGCGGATCGAGATTGGATTCGAGCACGACTGCGAGTCCGTCCCTTTTCGTGTCGCCGACATACTCTTCCACTTCGTTTATGAGGAGGATGCTTTCGAGCAGTTTATCGATACCGATGTTTTGCTTCGCGCTTATTTCGCTCGAGAGCACTTTGCCGCCCCATTCTTCGATAAGGATGCCTTGGTCGGCCAGCTCCTGTTTCACGCGCGGAATATTGGCATCAGGCTTATCGATCTTGTTGATAGCGACGATGACGGGGAGTCCGCGCTCCTTGAGATAGGTGATGACTTCCTTGGTTTGTGGGCGCACTCCGTCATCGGCCGCCACTACCAATATGGCGATGTCCGCGATCGATACTCCGCGCTTTCGCATCGCGGCAAAAGCCTCGTGCCCCGGCGTGTCGATAAAGGTGATATATTTCCCGCGCTTTTTCACCTGATAGGAGCCCAAATGCTGCGTGATGCCGCCCGCCTCTCCGGTTACGACGCTTGTTTTTCGGATCGTGTCGAGGAGAGTGGTTTTTCCATGGTCGACATGGCCGAGGATGGTTACGATAGGCGGTCGGGTGTCAAGGCGCTTGTCCCCGCGCTTTTCTTCCTCGCAAAGCGCGAGAAGGTCTTCAAGGTTCATTGATTGCTCTCCGGAGCCCTTTCCTTCCAACAAGGTGGCTTCGAACCCGAGGTCCGAGGCGATGATACTTGCCGTTTCGAAATCGATTTCCTCGTTGATGGTCGCCAGGATCCCATTTTTCATGAGCTCCGTTATGACCTCGGACACGGATAAGCCAAGCAATTCTGAGAATGTCTTGACGGTAACGATATTCGGTATGCTGACGGGTTTTTTGATTTCCGCTTCATCCATGATGGTAGAAAAAATATGATAAAAACGATGGCGTTATGACTTGGTGGTGAACACTTCGGAGTATTTCTTGGCGGCCCTGGCGACCGTGTCTTTTTCTTCCGCGGTGAGGGGGTATTCTTTGAGTTCGGCTCCATTGACTACCGGCTTCGAATAGATTCTCGTGCCTTCCCGGGTGTGGAGGGAGGAGAGGACGAATCCAGTGTTTTTGCCGTTCAAGAGCGCGATCGCGAAGCTTTGGTTTCCTCCGACTTCCTTGAAGGGATTGAACCGAAGGATTTCAGTCTTGTGGATGCTCTCTTGTCCGAGCCGATAGAGTCTTTCGGCCACATCGTACAGTTCCTGCACCTCCCGATCGAGTTCCTTGATATCCGCTTTTTGTTCAAGAAGCAGGGCTTCGAGGTCGGTCACGGTCTTTCCTGAAAAAAGAACCGACATCGTATGGCGGACTTTTCTGAGCGAAAGCCACATCCAAAGCGATACCGCGAACAATGCTACCGAAAGTATGGTGGAAATGGTCGCCAGAATCGCAAAAAATTGCCCCGTAAAAACATCACCCATAGACCGATTTTTATCCAAATCAAGCCTAACATGGGATTCAATCGGTGTAAAGAATGTTATCTCGACTACTAGATCGCGGTTTCGCCTACTGACGAAACATCGCGCTAACCTTCTCATTCTCACGGAAGCCGAGCAGTCGGCCTCCGAACCAGATTTCCAATTTTGGCGGAAGCGGGAGGATTCGAACCTCCGATACCCTTTCGGGTATGCCGCTTTTCGAGAGCGGTGCCTTCAACCACTCGGCCACGCTTCCTTTGCTGATTTTTCAGTCGACAAGCTTAGGGGTATCGCCCTCTCCTTGCAGTCTCACTCTTTCTTCTGTTGGAGGGATGGGACGATATTGTTTGTTCAGGATTTTCATTTCCCTCCATTTGTTGTACAATATGAATGTATTTTACGCAAACAAAAAATATTTATGATACCTTCTCAATCCTTTGTCGATCCGAAGAGCGTTGTAGCATCGCTTCCCATCAAGCCGCAGGGAATAGTCGCCGACTTCGGGTGCGGCGCGGGATACTTTTCCTTGGAATTCGCACGGGCGGTCGGGGAAGACGGGAGCGTGATCGCGCTCGATGTTCTGCCCTCGGCGCTCGAAGCGGTGGAAAGCCAGATAAAAACGCTGGGAATAAAAAACATCACCACGAAACGGGTGAATCTCGAACGCGAACGCGGTTCCGGACTCGGGGATTCAAGCGTGGATTGGGTGGTTTCCAAGGACATCCTCTTTCAAAACGCAAAAAAGTCCGTCATAGTAGGCGAGATTACCCGAGTGCTCCGCCCTGGCGGGTACGCTCTTATCATGGAGTGGAATCCGGCGGCGGCAAGCGTCGGACCTGACGCGGCCTCGCGCGTGGCCCCGGAGATGCTCAAATCGCTCATCAACGAGGCGAAGCTTACTTTCGTGCAGGAGATTCCCGTAGGCGGATTTCATTACGCGTTCCTTGTGAGAAAATAGCTATGCGATCCACTCGTCTTTTCATCGCCATGCCGGTACTCGTTCTCGCAGTCCTCCTTTCCGGTTGCGGAAAGGTGGCGCCGCCGACGCCGTACAAGGTGGATATTGAGATATGGGGGCTGTTTGATGACTCTGATGCCTATAACGGGCCCATAGCCGCTTTCCGGGAGATGAACAAGGATCATGTGGGGAATATCAGCTATCGGAAGATGTCGGAGGCCACCTATCAAGAAGACATTATCCGAGCGTTCGCCGAGGGCAAGGGTCCGGATATATTCCTGATCCGGAATGCCTGGCTTCCGAAATTCGAAAGCCTGATCGCCCCCGCGCCTTCATATGAATTTTCCGAGAAAGAATTTCGGGATGCTTTCGCCGATGTGGTTGTACGAGATTTTCTCGTCGACGGAAAAATATATAGCGCACCTTTATCAGTCGATTCTCTCGCGCTCTACTATAACAAGGATCTTTTCAATGCGGCCGGCATTACGAGCCCGCCTTCCACCTGGGAGGAGTTTTTGCTTGATGTGAAATCCCTCAATTCCATTGACGCGTATGGCAATATTATCCAATCGGGAGCGGCCCTCGGGACCGCAAAGAACATCAACCGATCCCCGGATATACTTCTTGCTCTTGCTTCGCAAAGAGGGGCGACCGTGACCTCGAAAGGCGCTTCCGATGCCTTATCCCTTTCCGACGAGCCCTTTAAAAAAGCCCTAGCGTTTTATTCCCAGTTTTCCAGCATCGGGTCCGAATACTATTCATGGAATGATCGCCAGGACTATTCGATCGATGCTTTTTACGAGGGGAATCTCGCCATGATGGTGAATTATTCCTGGCATATCGAGACGCTCAGGCGGAAAAACGCCAAGCTCAATTTCGCCGTGGCGGAACTGCCCCAATTTTCGGGGTCTCAACCGTCCAATTATGCCAATTATTGGAGCTTCGTGGTTGCCAAAAACAAAGTCCCTCCTGCCGTTGAATCGAATCAAAAAGCGCCGTTTCCCGAGGGGAAATATAATGAAATCCGCGTGCATGAGTCGTGGCAATTCCTCCACTACCTCACCTTCCCGCACCCGAAGGAATCATTCACCCTGCGGAATGTCTTGAGCGGTACTTCCGTCGAGGCTCCGGTCAAGGATGATCCGGCCAAGCTCTATGTGGAAAAAACCAAGAAACCTGCCGCCCGTAGGGACCTGATCGAGGAGCAAAAAAAAGATCCCTGGCTTGCCCCCTTCGCTTCCGGGAACCTGCTTGCGAAAAGCTGGCGGGTCGGGGATGTCGAACGAGCCGAGGGCATCATCGCCGAGGGGATCGAATCTCTCAATCGCGGTGAAAATACGGTGGATACCGCTTTGGCCGCAATGGATGCGCAGATCAAATCAAAAAAATGAGCGGAGAGGATAATACGCGGGGGCTCAGTAGCATAAAAGCATATGAAATATCTTTTTGGATTGCTTATCGCGGTAACGGTATTTTTTTCCATTCCGGTTCCCGTTGATGCACAGCTCGTGAGCTGCGGCCGGGGTCCGGACCAGACTTCCGCCTGTACGCTGTGCGATATCGTGAAGGGGGCCGCTGATATCACGAATTACCTGCGGAACATCATGGTATTCGTGGCCTTGGTCGTCATCGTCGCCATGGGCATCATGTATATCGTATCCGCGGGCAATCCGGGGATGATGGAAACCGCCAAGAAAGGCGTGTACGCGGCGCTCATCGGCATCGTCGTCATTCTTGCGGCATGGATCATCGTCAATACCATCATGTATGTCGTGTTCGATGTGAACAGCGGAAATGTGACGGTGCTGAAAGGGTTCTCTGTACTGAGCGGGTTCACTTTCGATTGCAGTGCGGCGCTCTGAAATTCTTCCTTGGGGTTTATCAGGAAATAAAAAAAATAGTATGTTTATAAAGACGGCATTCGCGGCAGGCGCCATCGACGATGCGACCCCGATAGTCGAGGTGTTGGGCAATGTACTTGATTTTTTGTTGTCAGCCTTCGGAATTCTTGCTATAATCGCCTTGCTGATTTCAGGCGGTATGTACCTCCTCTCAGGAGGAAGCGAGGAGCGGGCATCGCAGGCGAAACGATCCGCGATGTATGCCCTGGCGGGAGTCGCAGTCGCCCTCGGGGCGCTGGTCGTCATTCGGCAGATCGGGAATTTTTTCTGAAGTTTCTTTTTGAGAAACGGAATAAATATAAAAGAAAGGAGGTGAGTGAAATGAACAAAGTAAAAAATATAGCGTTCGGCGCCATAGCGACGGCGATCACCATCGTTCCTAATATGGCGATGGGAGCGTCCACCCAGACCGGAGACTTGATGGGTAGCGCGCAAACATCCAATCTGACCCCCGGGCAAAACATCAGTGACTATGTGAACACGGTCATCTCTTACCTGATCGGTCTCGTCGGACTTATCGCTATCGTCGGTTTCCTTATCTCTGCGGTGATGTATTTTACAGCAGCCGGAGACGAAGAAAAGATCACCAAGGCCAAGAGCGCCATGACCTATTCTATCGTCGGAGTCGTTGTCGCCCTCATGGGATTCGTTATTCTCAATGTGGTCAACAATTTCCTCGATACGACGACTATCTAGTCTGTCTGACAATTGTCATACGAATCAAACAGTCTTCTCAAAGGCTGTTTGATTTTTTTCTGCCTGTGGTATACTTATTGAGAGGGAGATTCTCACGAAATAAAAGTGAATACCAATCATTTCATCGTACAATATATGTTCCGTATTCGTATACTGGTGGCAGTGGCAGTGGCGATGCTTGCCGGCGGGTCGATGGTGTCCACCGCGAATGCCGTCACCTGCGGTCCCGATTATGACAACATAAGCGGGGTGTGCGTGCCCAAGTCCTCCACGGTGGGCAACCTCTCCGACAAGCCGGTGCTGGATATCTTCGACAACTTCATGTCGTGGCTTATCGGGGTGACCGGACTTCTCGCTATCTTCGGCTTCATTCTTTCGGCGATTTTCTATTTCACGGCGGCAGGGGATGAGGACCGGCTCAAGCGTGCCAAGCAGGCATTCTGGTATAGCGTTATCGGGACTTTCATCGCGCTTGGGGCGTTCATGTTCATTACGGTCATCGATAATTTCTTGAAAGCGGGAACCATTTAGCCTATGAATATGTCTTTTAAAAAATCCTTCTTGCCGGCAGCTGTGCTCGTTTTGGCTTTCTTTGGGATGCTTCCAAGTGGCAATGCAGACGCGGCAGTGGGTGCTACTTGCAATGATTCGTCTGGAACTTTTGGAACATGTTATTTAAGCTGCTCCGGTTCAACCCCGACTCCTATTACCGATGTGAGTGGTGTTTGTACAGGATCTGAACTTTGTTGCGCTGCGGCCGTAGCCGGAGGCGGTGGTGCGGCGAGCAGTGGTAGTACGGTCACCATTTCCAATCCGCTTGCGTATAATACTGTGCAGGATCTGCTTGGGAAATTGCTCGATGCGCTCCAAGGAATCATCGTCACTCTATCGCTCGTCTTTATCGTGATAGGGGCCGTGCTCTATGTGACTTCGGCCGGCGACGAGGGCCGTATAAAAACCGCCAAGGCCGCCATCACCGCATCGCTTATCGGGCTTGCCATCGGAATCGCTGCCCCGTCTTTCCTCAAGGAAATATCGGTTATCCTCGGGTGGACGGGGCCCTCTTCTGCCGCCGTTACTGCCGCTCCTACGCTTCTTGAAATTCTCACCAAGGTCCTCGATTTCTTGCTCTCTATGATCGGGGTCCTTGCCATCATCATGCTTGTCTGGGGCGGGGTCATGTATCTTACTTCCGCGGGCGATGAGAAGCGCGCGGATACTGCCAAGGCTATCGTCAAGTGGGCGCTCGTCGGTATCGCCGTCGCTTTGGCTTCGCTTGTCTTGGTCACTCAGGTCGCGAACTTCTTCTAGGAGGCATCTTATGGAAAAAGAAAAAGGCGGGCTTGGATGTTTCCAAGTCCGCCTGTCTCATTCCGGTTGAAGTCGGAAGAGAATAGTTGAATTTACTACCTTCAGCTCACCAGTTCGAAATGCTTCGTCTTGTCCGAACATGGTGTTGAAGGAAACAACTGCGCACCCGCTTTTGTTGACGATGATTTCTTCACCATCTCCGCCCCCGTTAATCATTAGACCAAAGGGGCGATAGTCTGGTCGATGAAGTTTTTGAGGAAGTGAAACATGAGGCTTCCCAGCAAGTGGTTCATACGCCATTGTTCCACCGGCATTGATGAGCAGTCTCGATCCTTCTGAAACATGGATCGAATATTCCCCGGGCGCTATTCCGCAGATGGGCTTCAGATTTTCAGGTGCGATATTGCTCGGTACCTGATACTCTATTTCCATTCCGTGGAAGTACGTACCGACTTTTTTCAGCAGGGATTGCTTTGCTTTTTTTGCCCGCGCCTTTTCGAGGACGATCGCCTCCTCTTCCGTGAGTTTGATGCCCTCACCCGACTTGCGAATAAGGGGACGCAGTTCCTCCGACAGCCGCTCTTCCCGAAATGAGTTCCTTGCTTCGTCGATTTTTTCGACTTCGTCTTTCGGATAGTAGAGCTTGAAGAACACAATCGCCCCGGCAACGAGAAGGATCGTGAGCGTGATACGCTTATACCAGACGCTTTTCGTAGCGTAGAGCGAACTCCACAGTCCGAACCCTGCAAGGACGATGAGCGCGGGTAAGGCATACCGCGTATCGCTTAAGGGAAATGTCCCCAAAACGACGAAGAGCACGGTGAGAAAAAGCAACAGGTGCGCCACTTTTTTCGCCGTCTCTTGGATCAATTTCCCCCCGGCCCCGAAGAATTTCTCGAGTTCCAAGTTGGGCATCCCGGCGAATCCTTTGTCGAGGATGTCAGCGAACTTGAAGTCCGGAAGACCTTCGGTTCCCGCCCCGGCGCCGAACACTACCGAAATAAAGAACGGCTTGGTGAGGAAGAACACGGCCACAATGAGCGCTACGGCCGCCAGGATGAAGTTGAGGCCAGGATACCCCGCCTTGTTGGCGAGCACTCCCATAGCCAGGAAGAATGTTACCCATCCTATCACCCATGGCATTATTTTCATATGCCATTTGGTCGCCCACTCAAGCCCGAGCTCGGCCTTGGTTTTCGCTGCTTCGATGAAACTCATTTTACTCTCCTTTTAGTGTTCAATACAGTTCAAGATATGCGGTGGCGAGGATCATAACGATCGTTGCCAAGACGAGAAGACTGAGGGCGAATGGTCTCGCGTGAAAGATACGAGTCTTTTTCGCCACTTCGAGCCTGCGTTTCCGCCGAGCGGTCTTTGCTACAAGCGCCTCTTTAAGAAGTTTTTCAACCTCTTCGAACGGTGCTCCGGCGTTCCATGCGCAGATTTCCTCGTACTCTTTCCCGAGAAACAGCGAGTAGGATGCTCGGGACAATTTTTCCATGCCCGAATCCTTCAAGCTGCCAAGCTCCCCCTTCCCTTGTTCGAAGAGGGATTTTTCGAGGACGAAATCGGATTCGAGAAGGTACCTTTTCGCTTTTGCCACGCCGTGGTCCCGCACCATTTCTGCTACCACTACCAGATGCTGGAGGCGCGGGTCTTCGAGCGTATACTCGTAGTCCTTCGCTTCCCGCTTGTACTCCTTGGAACTTTCGTCTCGAGCAGGACCTTTTGCGGAGGCCTCTACCCGATTCGTCTTCTCGGAACACACCCGGTTTTCATGTCGCTCGGTGAGGACGATATTCCCATACACCTTGCGCCAGCGCTCCCTTTGATGCGGGAGGAGCTCGGCTCGGACTTGTTCGATCCAGCCGAGATAGGCCGCTCCCTCCACGCCCTTCAATGTGTAAAGAGCGGTGTCGAGCGCCGCCGCGATCGCCTCATCGTCGTATGACGGGATAAGGTTGCTCGGCTTTTGTTGGGTCAGAGGCTCATCCTTTGTAGAGTCGGGGACGATACCTTTCAGTAACTGCCATACTTCGCGCAGGGCGAATAAATTTCCGAGGTTTATCATGCTTTCTCCTTTTCTGTAAGTTGTCAATGTGCCCGTTACGGGTGGTGCCAAACGGGCGCCTCGTGTATTCCGTAACAAGACAATATAGCATATTTTTTTGAAAAAGTCAAGGAGGAGTGCTCATAAAAGTGCTTTTATAAGGGATTTCTTTCTCTTTTGCTTTATATGAAGCAAAGAAAAAAAGGCGTAGAGAAGCCCTGTTTTTATTGAATGAATTGCTTGACAATCCGTGTTTTTTCCGTTATGCTTGTCCTACAGTTCCGATAGTGATGGATGGTTCGCTTGATGCGGGCCTTTTTTGTTGAAATGGAGGGTAAGTCGCTTTTAAATGGTATTAATGTACATGTATGGCAAAGAAGAAAATACTTATCGAGCAGGATGAAAGCCTCTCGGGAAGACTCGGGGAATTCGGCAGCGCGGTCATGCAGATCGTCGAGGAGAAAGGGCTTCCGAAGGAGCGAGTGATCGAGGTCGTGGAAGCGGCGCTCTCGGCCGCTTACAAGCGCGACTACGGAAAGAAAAGCCAGGTCATAAAGGTGGTGTTCGATGAGGTGGCGAAAACCGCGCAGTACTTCCTCGTGAAAGAAGTCGTGGACGAAACCACACGAGAATTTGTTTCCGAGGAAGAGAGCGATGCGGACGGCTCGGAGCCGGAATCTTCCCGCGAGACTGCGACACCCGTCGCCGAATCCGCCGAAGCACTTGAGATCGCCCGCCGGCACCTGAATTCCTCGCTGCCAAACCTGGCGGCGATCGATCGCGCGGGCCTGAGGCGACTTGAGCAATTGGGCGCGAGCGTGTTGTTGCCGACTCTCTTGAAGCGCGTACGCCACGTCGTGACAGAGACGGAGCGCGTGCAGTCCGGCATGCGGGCAATGATCGCCGGCGACTGGCGCACCTTCGGCGATCTGATGACCGCGTCGGGCCGCTCCTCTGCCGTTGACTACGACATCAGTCACCCGCGCGTCGAAGAGCTCGTCGCCGCGGCGTTGTCTTTACCTGGCGTACTCGGCGCGCGCATGATGGGAGGCGGTGAAGGCGGCACAGCCCTCATCTTACTCCCGCGAACCCTGGTGCCGGCGCTCACGGATCGACTGACCGATGAATACTACAGGCGGCACAACATGGCTGACGCGGCGACGTTCGTCCGCGTTTTCGGGTTTGCCCCTGGCGCGAAAATCGAGCACGTTGACTGAGCGTCCGGTGGCCGGAATCACAAGCCCTATCAAAGGCAGACGAGCATGCGCTTCGGTTTCCGCTTGATATCGCGGCTGCCGGTGCGGCGGTTGCGGTACGCGGTCGTCAGGTGCTCGCCGGTCGAGGGATCGAGAACGAGGATCGTACCTTCCAGGCGGCGAAACTGATCGGAGCGGAGATCGCTGGGTGGGATGTCGCGGCGGCCGAGGTGGACGAAGAGCGCTTTCCCGCGGTGATGGAGGCGTCCGTGCGCAAAGACGTAACGGACATCGTCGAACGTCAGGTTCCGCTGCGCCAGCCGCCGCCCGGCGTGTTGCGAAACAACGGACACTCGAGGTTCTCGCATCTGCCCAGCCCTCCGTCGTGGTCCGGTCCGACGAAACGTCTTGCCGTACCTGCCTGGGTCCTCCTCGACCTCCTCTTCAGCCACCTGGGTGTACGTACATTGTCCGCGAACCTGGTGACGTTGTCAAGTCCGTTACGAAGCGTTCTCCTGGCCGTTTAGTACCCCTCTACCAAATCGACCACATTCAACAACTCGTCGCCGGCCCGAAACCGCTCGATGTTCGCCTCGAGAATGACGATCGCCCGGTCCCAATACCGCGGCGTGGCTCCCGACGTGTGACACGTGATCAGCACATTCTCCATGTCCCAGAGCGGCGAATCGGCCGGCAGCGGCTCGGGGTCGGTCACATCCAGACCCGCTCCCGCCAGGTGACCGTCCACCAACGCTTCGATCAGCGCTTCGGTGTCGACGATCTGCCCGCGCCCGATGTTGTAGAGATACGAACCCGGCCGCATCGCCCGAATCGCATTCCGATCGAACAACCCGCGCGTGCCCGGCGTCAGCGGCAGGCAGATCGCAACGTGATCGGCGCCGGGTAGCACGCGCTCGATCTCATCGAACCC
>CALMHZ010000067.1 GCA_937864125.1 uncultured bacterium | reverse complement strand
ACCGGATACTTCCGATAATGTATGAAGATAGCAAATAAGGTGAGAGAAGTAAAGTGTCGTGATCTTCTCATTTGTGCTCTCGGCAGGAATCGAACCTGCATCTCCTCCTTCGGAGGGAGATGTCCTATCCATTGAACGACGAGAGCGATGCGGCATCGATACGGCGCTATCGGCAAAAGTTCTTTCTGCTCTCTTTTCTTCCTCGGTGCGCTTGGCAGGAATCGAACCTGCGACCTTCTGGACCGCAACCAGACGCTCTATCCACTGAGCTACAAGCGCAAATTAAACTTTTTCACGAACCTTTCTTCGAAGCGCCAGCACCACTGCCCGCCCGAGGCGGGTCCGCCTTTGGCGGAAGCTACAAGCGCAAAAACAAACAAAGCCCACCGCTTGTGAGCATATCAAATATGGAATATTCTCTCGATCGTGTCAATGAGACCCGGTTCGTATTTCTGCTCTGGGACAAAAGGGGCGATGAAACCGCGTATGGCCGCCGCATCCTGGTCGGCAAGGGGGATATGGACATGCGACACCAAGAGGCCGTCGGTCTGTATGATGAGATGCTTGGGGAAATCAGGGTGGTGTTCGAGTATCCAGAATGACATGATGTCGTCGTATTCATAGAATTCCCGGCCTACCGCTATGCCCCGGCCCATGATGGCATACCGGATGGGCTCCTCTTCTTGGTTCAGCGAAAGATAGGCGACCATGCCGATAAGGATGAACACGATAGCCATAAGGAGGCTGTCGCTATAGATAGCGTAGGCGACGATGAGGATAAGGAGTCCGATAGCGATGCTCATCGCTTTGGAGCCAAGCTCCCTCGGTTCGTGCTCGAGGGTGTCCCAAGAGGTAAGCACCTTGTCGCCGGTTGCGGAAGATGGGAGTGACGGAGAAGTTATCGATTGAGAGGGTGTCGCGGGATCCTCTATCGGCGCCGGGTGAGCGCCAAGAAAAGGCGAATCCTTGTGGCTTTCCCCACTTGTTTTGGGCCTCATGTCAAAATTCATAGCGGTTTCGATACGAGAAATAGCATATACGGATAAGTATACCACATGTTGCCCTGACGCTTCACAAATCGAACGGGGTTTGGTAGGCTATGATGTGCGGCCCGATAGTGAGGTGTGTCCGATAGGAATGAGTCTGAAGGCGAGAAAAATGGAGTTTGTTCTACATAAGTGCGGAGGGAAGGCAGCAGCGTGTCTCGCAGAAGAGCGGAGGGATGGCCGAGTGGTTGAAGGCAACAGTCTTGAAAACTGTCATATCGGAAACGGTATCGTGAGTTCGAATCTCACTCCCTCCGCTCTTCTTCGGGATCTTGCCAGCCAGAGGCTGGTCCGCCTCTGGCGGAAAAACTGTCATATCGGAAACGGTATCGTGAGTTCGAATCTCACTCCCTCCGCCAAAATTCGAGTGCCAAAGCGACACGAAAATATCGAGGGCGGCAAACATGATAGGATGGTTGACATTTTTCCAGTAATGGGGTACAGTGCGGGCACTCATTATTCTGAGTCCTGTTCGTTTCCAATCACTCTTACGGAGGATGTATCGTGAAGAAATTTTTTTGTATTTTCATTCTTGGGAGCAGTTTGTTATCCGGATGCGCTCTGGTCGAAATGAGCGGGGAAATGACCCGTGCGACCGGGAAAGTCATGACGGATTATTCCAAAAAACATACCGGGCTTATCGCCAAAGGGGCCGGAGTCGGAGGAAGGATAAACGAGCGAGTCGGGGAGTCGGTCACGAATATCGGCAAAAAAGGAGAAGGATCGCCCGATGAGTCGAAGGCATCGCAGTTCGTTGCCGCCAATAAGGAAGTGCTGGCCGCGGCGCGGGGAGCTGTCAAAGATGATACGGCGGTCATGATCCGTGTGCAGAAGCGATTGCTGGCGCTCGGCTATGACATCGGTAAGCCTGATGGAAAAATGGGGCCGAAAACCAAGCTTGCCCTCCGCGATTATCAGAAAAAGAATGGACTGAAAATGACGCAGACCCTCGACCAGCCGACGCTGGCGTCGCTCGAGGTGCAGGAGTGAAATCACCTTGATGGCACTCGTTTCTTATATGGAAGGTCCGGTATCGCATACCCGACCTTCCTTTTTGTTTTCCGATTATGTTCCGCGAATGGCGCGCTTGATACGCGGGAAAGAAAGTGCTAGCATCTCTCTGAGTCACGGAGAGGTGGGTGAGCGGCTGAAACCAGCACACTGCTAACGTGCCAGGGGGTAAAACCTCTCGAGGGTTCGAATCCCTCCCTCTCCGCA
>CALMHZ010000066.1 GCA_937864125.1 uncultured bacterium | reverse complement strand
CCCGGAAATCCACAGCCCGACAACGAGCCATCGGAATGATTTATGGGTGATTTCTATGCTTCCGCCGGAAAGTTGTTTGCCCGCTTTCCATGCATTCGAAAAATTCACCCGCTCGTCTCGATTGAGTATTGTTCTCGATCCATCCGGAGCGATATAGACCGCTTCCCAGAGTTCATCGTATTTTTCGCTCAGATATACACTCCGCTCAGAAGAGACATTCCCGATCGTAAGAAGTATGCGTCGCGGATGTTCCGTCACATACGAGACAGGCTCGAGCGAGATGCGAAGCTCGTTCACTTTTTCAGAAATATCGTATGTTTTTGAACCGACGGAAAATCCGCTCCTTCCAAAATACGCGTATGGAAATACGAACCGATCATCGAGACGATAGAGGAAGAATGAGTCAGTCTCCGAAAGCTTCCGGATGAATCCTCGCTCCTCCATATACACCCGCATCGGCTCCGCTTTCCAAAACCGATCGGCTGGGACATCCTTGTGATAGACGATATACCGGATTCCGAGCAGTCCATAAAGATCGAGAAGCTTTTCCGGATCCCGGTCCGGATCGTTATAATCCCGTGCAAAACGGACTCCCGGGATATATTCGTCATTTGGCTCGACATATCCCCTTTCTGGCAGCATCCGTGGGATGATACTGGGCCCATTCGCCTTCCATCCCGAAAGATCGACCCGGCCGACGCTTGATGCCGGAGAAAACGGGAGAGCGGTCACTTGTCCATCATCCACTGGCAGCATTTCACCCAAGGAATGATACCCGTCAGGGATTTTCACAAGCGAACTATAGCTTGCCTTGCGGAAATCTTTTTGGCTATCATTGGCAAACGCCGCGCTTAATCTTGTCTGAATGCCTCCGACGAAGAACGGGAGCGCGAGCAGGAATACGAACAAAAATGCTGTGCCAAGCAGAATACGAAAATACTGCCTCCCTTCCCGGGCCGCAAGCGCAAGGAAAGAGAGCGTGACGATGAGGAACGGCGTATAAATGGCAAGCTTATCGTACCCGCGCAGGACATTGATTCCTGGGAGCTGAAAGAGGAAATCATTGAATTCGAAGGGCGCTCTTACTCGCGCGACCAGGGGCACCAGAGCGATAAGCAAAAAAAAGAGCGCGAGAAGCCACCGACGGCTCTCCTGCTCCGATCCATTCCTTCGAAAGAACATAAGCCCAAAGAGGATGAAGGCTATCGGTGCGAACGAAAGCGCGACGAGGATCTGCTTGAGCCATGGCAATTCCGGATATGGGAAATTATACGGATAGAACAACTCTTTCTCGTGCGTCTGTACCATCCGCAGCGTGTCGAATATCGCGTTCGAAGTCTTCCTGAGTGACTCTTCAAGGTTGATATCGGTCGACAAAGCGACTCCCTTTATCCCTGCGCTCATCTGTGTCGCTGTCGGAAACATCCAATACGCGTTGAGCGCGACACTAAGCACCGTCAGTATCGCTATAATGAGCACTGTCTTCCGGTCGAAACGGGCTATCCGAAAGACAAAAAGTGCGATAGTAAGCAAGACAAAATAGATCCCAAAGGAAAGCGCGAACGCCGGATTGCTGAAGCTCATCGATGCGAGTGCGACTGTCAGAAGGAACAGTCCGGGGAAAATCTTTCTTGGCTCCTGAAGCGCCTTCACATAGAGTCCGGTCAATATCGGAATGAAAATATAGAGTATCGGGTAGTGCGTATATCCCCAGGTCGATGTGAATATGTAGAGAGTGTAGGTATTCGCCGCATAGAAGAGCGCCCCGAATGAGAGCACCGCTCCACGAATTTTCGGGAATATGAGTCGAGCGAACCCAAGGAAAGAGAAGTATGCGCCGAAAAGGAACAGCCCGAGATACCAGGAAAGCTGCCCCGTCGCGGAAACGCCTATCTTAGCGAGAAGATAGAATGGGAGATAGAAGAGTGAGTATATGCCGAATCCCCCGTAAAAAAGCTGCGAGTATGTCCCACTGCTCAGATTGAAGACCTGCGTGACATCCGCGCCGACAATGACATACCCATCCGGAAAGAGATTCACGATCACCGAAAACAGGAGGAGTAGCGCTCCTCCAGCCTCCCATTTCCATGCGAGGAAAAATTTCCGGATTTTCTTCGTAGCGTTTTCCATTTGAAAATATCCAGCTTAGTCTGTCATTCCTGACACTTCTTTACCACCCCCAGTCCATTAGGCGTCGGATAACCATCCAGCAAGAGTCCAGAGATCACTCTTTTTCCAAAACAGCGGAAATAGCGAGATCCTTTATCCCCCAGTCCTTGAACTTGCTCCCGTCCCGCACCGACCGTGCGCGGATATACACTACGCTTTTCCCCGCGGCTTCGATGGCCGCGTCGAATACCTGCGGAGCGTCTTCTCGTTGGACATACGGGATCTCGGTCCACTCCGCCTCGTCAAACGAATACTCCATGACGAATTGGTCGCTCTTCGTATCGATTCCCATCGCGGACATCCGCATCGAGACGATCGGGTGGATCGTGTTCACACGGAATGTCATCGAGGCGTCCTTGTCCTGGGGCATCGCGAACCCGGCGAGAGACTTATCGAATTTCAGCCTCCCGGAAGCGGTGTAGACATCCGCGATGTCAGATTCGTCACTCTTCATCCGATACTCATAACGATACGAGTTTCCGATATCCTGGATCATCGCCGAAGAAAGAATATCCGATTTCCGCAAGAAGACCACATCGAAAAACGGGCTCATCGCCATGTTCTCCCCGCTGAACTTTCGGAGCAGAAAATGGTTCCCTTTGCTCGCTTTTGCCTTGGTTCCATTGATACCGATGTAATACAATTTGTGGGGATCAAGCGCTGCGGATATCGGCACTTCATAGATATCATCGGATCCGACCACACGATATCGCTCCATATCCTTCGTAAGAAATGAGAC
>CALMHZ010000065.1 GCA_937864125.1 uncultured bacterium | reverse complement strand
ATCGCCAATGTCCCCATGTATTTTTTCATGGAGAGCATGTTCGACAATCCGTCGACCGCGAAAGCACAAGACATCGCGACGGTTGCATTTGGGACATCAAACCTTGAAGACATGATCCTTGGTAAAAACTTTGATGTTGACGGCAATAGTGATCAAACCCTAAAACTGCTTGTTGGCATCATTTTCATGTTCTTGTTTGGGATTTCCTTGTTCGTGCTTGCGATACTCTTCCTTATCCGGTCGCTCATGCTCGTCGTTCTTATCATTTTTTCCTCAGTGGGGTTCGCTGGGATGGTCATACCCGGATTCCGTTCGTATGCCACTCAGTGGTGGGACAACCTCTTGAAGTATGCTTTTTTTGGTCCAGCGGCGATGCTAATGATGCTCGTGTCCATAAGGTTTCTACAGGGATTTCAAGGGCCTGCAGGAATCGGTAGCACAAGTGCGATCAATGCGCAGTCGCCCGCCACAGGAGGCGGAGAGTATCTCGCTGCTATGGTGGGTATCATGGCACCGATTGTTATGATTTGGATCTCCATCTCCATTGGACAGACTATGGGAATTAAGGGTGCGGGGGCGGTTACGGGCAACGCGCAGAAATTCTCCAAATGGGCCGGCAGGAAGGCAAGCGGTGCCGATGCAGTCACGAAGCGATGGAAAGCCTACTCTTCCGAGCGAGATGCTCGGGCGGCGGAAAAATTCAAATCGAACAATATCGGTACCAGACTTGGGAAATTTGCAAATCGTGAACAAGATGAACTTATCGCGACCGGAGGAGGCGGATTTTACTCGAAGACTAAGCGTATGGATGCGAGGAATCGATTCCTCGCCGCACAGAAACAAAAGAGCGATGAAACTGCTAAGCAGCATGGTGTCAATGAGAACATGAACGACACCATGCTTAAGCAAAAGCACGAGGAAGCGAGAAAGACGAAAGATAAGTCGTTGCTTGCCGCGACGACCAAGGAAATGTCGCGACGGAAGCTCGATGGGGTGACGGCGGCCGACCTCCATGCGGTCCAGGAACAATTCGGGGACATGGATGGCATCAAGAATGCCGTCGCAAGCGATGTGAAAAAAGAGATGGCGAAAGCGAATCCTGAAGCGGCTTATACGAATAAAGCGGGTGCACTTGATGCGGATGGCCTCCGTGAGGCGATCCGTGCAGGTGAAATCGACGCGAGCAAGGTTTCATCGGCAGGCTTTACCGCGGGATTTGTTCAGCTTGCGGCGCAGGAAGGGAAACTTAATGAGAAACTTATTGACGAGTATCAGAAAGCCAATCCGGATGTTGACACCGGCAAGATAGTGGGAGACGCGATTGTCCGTTCCAATGCTGTGCTCGTGGCGCATAACGCCGCTGCCGTGCCGGCTGCCGGTACGCCGGAACGC
Organism: uncultured bacterium; assembly: GCA_937864125.1. Taxonomy (GTDB): domain Bacteria; phylum Patescibacteriota; class Minisyncoccia; order Moranbacterales; family UBA1568; genus JAGOTT01. The sequence continues at coordinate 575 of CALMHZ010000065.1, read as the reverse complement.
GCCAGGTATGATTTGGAAGCGAAGAAACTCAAGAAAGAACAAGAAGAGCTTAATCGTTCTTATCTCCGCCAGACTGGCACATTCCATAATGCTGCCACCAAGACCAATGATCAAAAGAAAGAAATCCTCAAGAAGGCCGATCATGAGACGCTCGCCAAGATGGCTGATAGTAACCCTGCGGAATTCGCTTCTGCCGCTGTCCTCATGTCTCAATCGATGGGAGCCGGGAAAACCGCTTCTGTCCTCGGGAAGATGTACGAGGAAGGTGGGAAGAATATTCAAGGAGCTGTCGATAGCTTGAAGGCGACCGCGAATAACTTTGCTCTTCCTGGATCATCCCAGGCATTGGAGGCACAGGCTGCAGAAAATGCGGTCAAGCGGATGGCGAAAGATTACCGGTTCGAGGGTGTGGATCTTACTTAATCGGAGAATCGGCGTATGGCAAATATTATCGAAAAAGCACGGCAGCTCCCAGCGGATTTGAAAACGCTCTTTTTCAGTGACGGCCCGATGCTTGCCGGTGAGGAGGGTTCTATTCTCTACGGGCTTCCGGAAGAAAAGATGTCGGCGGGGAC
>CALMHZ010000064.1 GCA_937864125.1 uncultured bacterium | reverse complement strand
AATTTTTACTTTTGCATTCTATTTTTGTTCTTATTCCCTGCGGATGTTTTTGAAGATTCTTGATAGGCGCCCTCCAACTAATAGACTCCGAGTTTCCCGAGTTCCTCGGCGATCTTTCCCGTATTCTTCTCCGCGCTCGACTTATACGATTTCCACTTCGCCTCGTCCCAGATTTCCAAACGGTTATAGAGTCCGACGACGACGACATTTTTCTTCAGCCCCGCGGAATCCTTGAGATAGTCCGGGATGAGCACTCGCCCCTGCGCGTCAAGCTCGACATCGGTCGCTCCCGCAAGCTGCAGGCGGGTGAAACTGCGTGTTGACGCTTCGCCGATAGGCAGGCTTCCCAATTTCTCGGCAAGCGCTTCCCACACCTTCATCGGATAGACAAAAAGTGAGGAATCAAGACCACGCGTCACCACGACGCGCGCACCGAGCTCCGATCGGAATTTCGATGGCATGGCGATGCGCCGCTTCGGATCGATTGCGTGTGAGTATTCGCCGATAAACATATTTTCACCACAATTCCCCACTTCTTAACTCTTCTCCCACATTTTACGCCACTTCTCCATCCCCTGTCAACACAAACAAAAAAAGCTTCTCCCAAGCTTTTTTAAGGAGAGCCACACGAAACGAACATAGGAAACGGAGTCTATGTAAAAAATACATTTTCCAGGCTAAACCGTTTTCGATATACTCAGGGTGTATTTTTAAGAACATCACTATGCGATACGGATGGATTTTTTTCGGCATCGTGGCAGCAGTCGGCATGATACAGATATTCCCTCTGCCCGTGGCGGCGGGCACAGCTCCGGACATCATCATACGGGAAATCCAGATCGCGGGCGCATCGACCAGTGATGAGTTCATAGAGCTCGAAAACACTACCGATCGCACGATCGACATCAATGACTGGAAGCTTCGCAAACGCACCCAAAGCGGAGCGGAGTCGTCGATAAAAGACTTCTCCCTCGGCGCAGGCTTCTCTCTCGACATACCGAGCCACGGAACCCTGCTCTGGACAAACTCAGCCGGCGCATTCCAGGCCCTCACCGACAAGCGCTTCGCAAGCACCGCTTCTCTCACCGACAACAACAGCATCGCGCTCTTCGATGACAAGGGCGCCCTCATCGATGCCATCACCTATGGGACTTCTCACGCCAAACCCTTCTCGGGAAGCGCGGTCGCCACTATCAATCCGACCAAAGGACAATCCCTCACCCGCGACAAACACACGCTCGCTCTCCTCGTCTCGGAGAGCCCCTCGCCAGAAAACACCGCCATGATACGCGAAAAGGTCATCGCACCGCCCTCATCACTCCCCTCTTCGGATGGTTCGAAAAATATTTCCATCCGTATCAATGAGCTTTTCCCCAATCCATCCGGAGATGACGCCGAGGAAGAATTCATCGAACTTTACAACGAAGGAGTCGAGAAAATCGATATTTCCGGTTTCGTCCTCAAGGACGCATCCTCAGGCGAAGGCTATACCTTCCCCGAGGGAAGCACCCTTTCCGGAGGAACATATTTTGTGCTTCCTCGGAAAGAAAGCGGGATCTCTCTCAATAATGCGGACGAGACGATTTCGCTTTTCGACAGGAACAACTCTCTCGTCGATCAGGTACGCTATGAGACATCCACGGAAAACGCTTCCTATGGCTACGACGGGTCATCGTTCCGCTTCAGCCGCTTTCTTACCCCGGGCGCGGAGAATCGATTCGGAGAAACGCCGACAACCGGAATCGATCTGCCGACCAAAGCCTACAAAGGAGTACCTGCCCTGTTTTCTGCGAACGGATCCAAGAATCGAGACTACTTTTGGGATTTCGGGGATGGGAGCACGAGCCGCAAGCAAAATCCCTCACATACCTACGAAGATACCGGCACCTTCAAGGGATTCCTCCGGGTGAGCGAGGACATAGAGGAAAGCATCAGGGCATTTTCCATCGAGGTAAGGAGTTTTCCCAAACCGGACATTTCTTTTTCAGCCATCGCCCCGAATCCCAGGGGAACCGACCAGGGCCACGAATGGATTTCGCTCAAAAACAAAGGGAAGAAGAAAATCGACCTCTTCGGATTCAGCATCGCCACGGGGTCAAGCAAGAAAAAACTCTCCAATCATCCCATACGCGAGTCGTTTGTTCTCAAGCCCGGAAAAGAAGGCACCCTCACCTCCGCGATTTCTTCTTTTTCCTTGGGAAATAAAAAAGGATTCGTAGAACTTCGACAACCGGACGGCACCGTCGTCGCCAAAGCATCCTACGCGAAAGAAGACGGCGTCGCGGATGGCGAAGTATGGCGAAAAGAAAAAAATACCCCGTGGAGATGGAGCCAAGACGAGGCCGACTCCCCCGTGGCGGATCTTCGTGAAGAAAATGGCCGGTCTGCGCCCGTACAAAACGACGCCGACGCGAAGGCCCATTCCTTGATTATTGTCGAAAAAGAAGAGGCGTCCGAAACCCCGAAAACTATCACTCTCGAAGACCTGTCCCCGGAAGATCACGCTCGGCTCGAAGCGCAGATGGAGGAAAAAGTCCGACAAAAAATATTCGCCCAACTTCTTGAAACACAAACTCCGGGCTCGCCGGAACAACCGAAAGTGCTCGGCGATTCGGATGACAAGAACTCTCCTTACTCAGGAAACTTCTTTCAGAATCTCAACCAGGCGATCAGCGCCTTTCTGTCGAAAGAATGACTACGCACATAAAAAAATATCCCGGTACGAGACCGGGATATTTTCTTAAGCGAAGCTTATGCGCGGGAAACTCCCTGCGCCGCTGGTCCCTTTTCTCCTTGTACGACTTCGAAGGTAAGCGTATCGCCAACCTTGAGTTCGTCAAAAAGAACACCAACCAACTCCTTGGAGTGGAAAAAGAGGTCCTTCTCCTGTCCTTCGACTGAGATGAATCCAAATCCACGATCCGTAAGGGTCTTGATAGTACCTGTCATAGGTTCAATTCTTTGGGGTTATTTACTCTAAGAAACTCGACTCTGTTTCCGTGCCTCATGCACTGCTTCACTATAGCTTAGTTACGCTCCTTTGTCAAATAGCTGGTTCCTCCCTTCGAATATGGGTATAAAAAAGCGAATTTTGAAATGGTACAAAATTCGCCAAAGCTTCATTTGAAGCCTGTTTAGACTTATTCCTCGCAAGCAAAGATCGGAGCGAATCGACGCCTAAGCCGATCATTCCACTTCACCCACTCGGGATCAACGAGCTGAGAATACAAAGGCACATGGCCGAGCGTAAACGCACAGTGCTCCGCATGACGGGCGAAGAGCAACGCTTGAAAGCCATTCCACGCCGCATACCTATCTTTTTTAAACATCTCGAGACGGGCCCAAGGGTGATCCGAAAAAAACTTCTCCGGGCCGCCTGTCCGTATCCAGTATTCCTCCCTCTCGGCCAAAGTGAGAGACGAATCATGCGCCAGTGCCACTTTATGGATCAGGCAATCTTGCAGATGATACACGATCACGAACGCTGAAACGACGCGACACATATGGGTGTTCTGAAAGTGTTCTTCCAGCTCGATCCCCATATCCGGGCAATGCTTTTTGAGAATATTCAATAAAGAAACAATTTTTTCTGCCATGACACTTCTCCTCCGACGGAAAGGTAGCCCCATTCTTCTCCTTTCCGCCGCGCCTGTCAAGAAACTTTTTTCGATGTAAGTTAAGCAAGAAAGATCGGGCGCTTTACTCTATCCCCAAGCCGCGACCCGAACGGAACAAAAAAACTGTCCAGGCTCCGAGTGCCACTATCGCCGCTACGAGTACGCCGAGGCTCATCCACAAGCTTACATCCGTAATGCCCAAAAATCCGTAACGGAAACCGTTCACCATATACAAGACGGGATTCCATTTGGAGACAAGCTGCCAAAAAGGAGGGAGAAGCGAGAGCGAGTAGAATACTCCCCCGAGATAGGTAAGCGGCGTAAGGACGAAGGTGGGAATGATCGACATCCCATCAAAGCTTTTGGCATAGATCCCGTTGATGAGTCCTCCAAGCGAAAAAAGTATGGCCGTAAGCACGCTGAACGCGATGACGAGGGCCATATTGTGCACAGGAATATCAGTGAAAAAATTGGAGATGACGAACACAAGGCCTCCGGTAAAAAGACCGCGAAAG
>CALMHZ010000063.1 GCA_937864125.1 uncultured bacterium | reverse complement strand
CCTTTTGAAAAAGTGGATTTCAACTTTAAAAATCCAACGGAATACTCCCTTCGTCTGGAGAATATTTCCAAGCCGATCTATGTTAATTTTTCCGAAAAATACCATCCGGATTGGAAGTTGCGACTCGGGGCATTTAAGTGGAGTGAGACGTTGAAAGAAAAAAACTACTTTCTTCCTGATTTTTTCCACTCGGAAAATGACGCGAGGCTAAATTCGTTTCTCATTGATCCAACCTATATAAAAGAAAATCTTCCCAAAAATCGATACCATGAAAACCCTGACGGGTCGATCGATCTTGAGCTGATTCTCTATTTCAAGCCGCAGGCATATTTTTACCTCGGACTCATCATCTCTGGCGCGACATTGGTATTATGTCTCGGATACCTCGGGTATGTAGGCGTCCAATCTTGGCGGAAAAAAATCAGGCTTAAATAAGCAAAAATATATAAAATCATTGATTTTTTATTAATACTATGATAAATTTTCATTGAAATACTATCAATCTGACGCATTCTTATGATTAAAAGAGAGATACTTCCGCAGATACTCCATTGGGTAGGAAAAGAAAAAATCCTCATTTTGAAAGGAGCTCGGCAAGTCGGGAAAACAACCCTTCTTCAACAGATTATTGCTGAAATAAATAAAACGAAACCCTCTGTTCCTACTGTCTATCTTCGTGCTGACGATACTGGAAATTCTCAATATCTCCAATCGACAGCTACTTTGGAGGAGTATCTGAAACGGAATCACGGTTTTCCTTCGCGATTTGCCTATGTTTTTATCGATGAATTTCAGACTATTCCGAACGCAGGACTGTTCCTGAAAAATATATTTGATGCACACAAAGGAAGGCTTCAGCTCATTGTGAGTGGTTCGAGCTCACTCGAAATCACGAAAAATACTGAATTTCTCACCGGACGCTCTATAGATTTTGACATATCCCGTATCTCCTTTCGGGAGTATTTCAACTATGAGAACGAGAGTGATATTCAGGCCATTCCACTCTCCCGTTTTGATGAGGTTGCGCTTTTCTACAAGACATACTCAGGCTCGATGGATCTCCGTTTCAGGGAGTATCTTGCGTTCGGTGGTTATCCGGAAGTCATAACTACCGTAGAGCATGAAGACAAAAAAACCATACTTGAGTCGATTATCAAAACTTATATAGAAAAGGATATTGCTGGCTTTCTCAACATTGAAAATATCACTGGATTCAACAATCTCATCAGGATACTTGCCGATCAGATCGGAAATCTTGTCAATCTCTCGGAAATCTCTACCACTACGACGCTTTCGCGAAACACTGCGGAAAAATATCTCGATGTCCTTGTCGGTACATATGTGTTCAATCTTATAACGCCGTTTTACAGGAATATCCGATCCGAACTGACAAAAATGCCGAAAGTCTAGGCTCTTGACACTGT
>CALMHZ010000062.1 GCA_937864125.1 uncultured bacterium | reverse complement strand
CTCGGCCTCGTCGATCTTCTTCAGCGAGACGAGCACCTGGGCGAGGCCGCGCTGGCTCTCGCAGAGCGTGCCCCGGTCCTCGAGCGGCTTCAGGATCCGGATCGCGTCGCGGAAGCGGCGGTCGGCCGCCTGCAGGTCGCCGCGGCGCCGCTCGACCCAGCCGTAGTGGTTGGAGACGCGGGCGAGAGCCCACTGGTTGCCGGACTGGGAGAAGAGCTCCTCGGCCCGGTCGAGGTTCGCGGCCGCCTCGTCGAGCCGGCCGCGGAGCGCGTCGATCCGCGCCCGCGAGACGAGCGCCCAGCCGAGCGCGGTGATGTTGCCGCTCTCCTCGGCGAGCTCGAGCGCCTCGGCCGACAGGCGCATCGCCCGGTCGAGGTCGAGGCGGGCGATCGCGGCGCTCGCGAGCTCGTCGGCCGAGCTCGCCTCCAGGTCCTTGCGCCCGATCTCGCGCGCCACCTCGAGCGCCTTCGTGTTCCAGCGCTCGTCGTCCTCGAGGTCGCCGAGCCACCAGCCGATGCGAGCGCGAGTGGCGAGCGCCTCGATCCGGTCCTCGGGTCTCGCGTCCTCGAGCAGGACGAGGGCCTGCTCGACGAGCTCGCGGCCGCGCGGGAGGTCGGCGTCGCGGAGGAGGGCGTTCTCGGCCAGAGCCGTCAGGGCCAGGCCCTGCAGGCGGGTGTCGCCGGCCTCCGTCGCGTCCACGAAGACGCGCTCCATCTCGACCGCCTGCGCGGGCAGGTCGGCGAGCCTGCGCGCCGCCCGCGCGGCGAGGAAGCGCCGCTGCAAGGTCGGCTCGAGCTCGACGGCGCGGACGAGCAGCCGCCGCGCCGACTGGTTCGCCTCCCGCGCGAGCGCGCGCCGGCCCGCCTTCTCGAGCGCCCCGGCGGCGCGTGCCGCGAGCGCCGGCTCGACGATGCCGTCGAGCTCCTCCAGGAGCGTCGTCGCCTGGTCGAGGTGGTAGGCCCTGATCTCGACGAGCTCCTCGCCCGCGATCCCCTGCAGCCAGTCGGCGACCCGCTGGTGCAGCTCGGCGCGCGAGCCCTTCGCGAGGCCGGCGTAGGCGACGTCGCGGATGAGCACGTGCTTGAAGCGGTAGGCGCGCTCGCCGCTGATCGACGAGCGGCTCTCGCGCGTGATGAAGTCGCGCAGGAGCAGGTCGTCGAGGACGGGGTCGAGGTCCTCGATCTCCGGCATCAGGTGCGCGACCGCGCCCTCCCAGAAGATGCGGCCGATCACCGCCGCGCGCTGCAGCAGCCGCTTCTCGTTGCGGGGGAGCCGGTCGATGCGGGCGGCGATCATCGCCTGCAGCGTGTCGGGGATCCGCGTGGGAATAGTCCACGGGGGATTTCTCGTGTTCGCGGCCATGACGGCGGCGCTTTCGCTTCAGATCGTCGGCGTGCTGCTTTTGGGCGCTTTGATGGTTATTCCTGTCCTTTCGGCGCTGCAATTCGGCCGGGGGTTCCGCAGCACGCTTTTCCTGTCCCTTTTGTTTTCGCTTGCTTCCTTTTTCATCGGATTCGTATTTTCGTATGTCTTCGGGCTGCCGAGCGGAGGCACGATCGTCCTTTCCGCGGGTGGACTGTTCTTCCTTGCTTTTCTTTCAACGAGACTCAGATAATGAAGAAAACATCAGGGATCGCTTCCTTGTCTTTGTCTTCAGGGTGCGTTATAGTGTTTTTTGGTGTAGGCTGTGACTTTGATATATTATTTTTTTATTCGTATGCTTCATAACAAGAAGACGAAGATCGTCGCGACGATCGGACCGGTTTCCGCGAAGGAAGACGTTTTTTCCGAAATGGTGCGCTCGGGACTCAATGTCGCCCGGCTTAATTTTTCTCACGGGAGCCATGAAGAGCACGGAAAATCGCTCGGTATCATCCGAAAGGTTTCAAAAAAACTGAAAACCCCGATCGCGGTGCTTCAGGATCTGTCAGGACCGAAAATCCGTATAGGGGATTTTTATCAGGAGCGCGTGACGCTCAAGCAAGGCGATGAGTTCACTTTGACGACGAAAAAATGCGTCGGTGATGAGCATCGGGTATTCGTGAACTACCCCGCGCTTCCGAAGGAAATCCGGCCCGGGAAATTCATTTTGCTCGATGACGGGAAAAAGAAGCTCGAGGTGCTCTCCGTCAAGGGCTGTGATATCTTGTGCAGGATCGTGGTCGGAGGGGACACCAAGGGCCGCCGCGGCGTGAATCTCCCTGGGACGGAGCTCAAGATAAGCTCGCTTACCGCGAAGGACCGCAAGGATCTTGAGTTCGGCATCGCGGAAGAGGTAGACTTCATCGCGCTTTCTTTCGTGCGCCGCGCCGAAGATATCCAGGAACTCCGCGCCATTTTGGAGAAGAAAAAATGCAAGGCGCAGATCATCGCGAAAATCGAGACGGAGCAAGCGATCGAAAATCTCGAGGAAATTCTCCTCGCGACGGACGGAGTCATGGTCGCAAGAGGCGATCTCGCGGTCGAAATGCCGATGGAGCAGGTGCCGCTCCTCCAAAAGCGGATCGTGCACATGGCGCGCGAACTCGGCAAGCCGGTCATCGTCGCCACCCAGATGCTCGAATCGATGATCCATGCGCCGGTACCGACGCGGGCGGAGGTGAACGATATCGCCAACGCGATCTTGGATGGGACGGACGCGGTGATGCTCTCCGAAGAGACGACGCTCGGGGAATTCCCCATCGAATCGATAGCGACCATGACCCGGATCGCGCTGTCCGTGGAGCAAGACGGGCATTCCCGCCCGCTCTCGCAAAGCGATGACTTGGGACTTGATTCCGTCGCGGAATCCGTCAGCCGGGCCACGGTGCATACCGCGCGGGAAGTCGGAGCCGTCGCCATCGTCGCTTTGACCGAATCCGGATTTACGGCTCGCGCGATCGCCCGGCATCGTCCGCGACAGCTTATCGTCGTGCTTACGCCTTGGGATTACGCGATCCGCCGCGTCGCGCTTTTTTATGGATGTTACGGATACCATGTGAAGCCGTTTCAATATACGAGCCAGGTCATGGATAGGACAAAAGCGATTTTGGAAAAGCAGGGGTTGGCCAAAAAAGGCGATCGCTTCGTCGTTTCGGCCGGCGTGCCGTTCGGGCATAAAGGCGGCACCAATCTTCTCATGGTACGGACGGTGTAGGATCTTCCGCAAGGAGTCTTATCTGAGGGTTATGTTGAACCTATCGGAAAAGGGATTTTTGTGATATATTTTTAGCGTGGATCCACACTAAAAACACAATACTATGTCCCTTCGTCATCGTTCCGCCAGAGGTTCCGTGCTTGTCTTCTCTCTCCTCATCCTTTCGATCCTCCTCGTCACTTCTCTGACTATTTTCTCTTTCGCGATCTTAGATCAGAAAGCGTCCCTCTCAACCGGCAGTTCCACGCGATCGTTCCAGGTCGCGGATTCCGGTGTGGAAGAGGTGTTGTTTCAGATATATAAAAAAGGTTATCTTTATGCCACTCTTGAAGACCTCGGAGACGCTGTCGCGGGCGGAAGCGCCGGGCCTACTCGCTGCAATGTTACTTCAAGCGGCATCCCTCAGATACAGTTTCCTTCCGCGGGCGGGGAGGTAATCGTCTCGTTTTATGAAGATACTACCACTACTCCGTATGCCGGCGGGTGCACGGGAACTAACTGGCGGCAAAAGGTCGTGAGAATTGTAAGCGAGGGCGCCACGGGGACTACGGCGCGCGCTATCTCGGCGCCGGTAGACTGCAGCGCTTTCATCGATGCGGAGGTGGCGGAAGGAGCTGGCGGTAGTATCGCGGAAGCGCAAGGACTTGCACTTGATGGTCTTAATGCCTATGTCGCGGGCGCGGGTCCTTCGGCCGCTCGCGGGCTGTATGTATTCGATGTATCCAATCGTTCGAATCTCAGTCAGATCGGATTCCTTCCGACACAGAGTGGTCCGGCTGAGATCAGCGGATTCAATGATGATGTTCTCGGAGTGAATGTATCGGGAGATTATGCCTACCTCGCCACTTATTTCGGTGGTATGGTCATCGCGGATATCGCGATTCCCTCATCGCCGTCGTATGCGGGAAAGGTTGATCTTCCGGGGGAGACCTGGGCCGTGGAGATCGAGGGAGACTATGCCTATACCGCAACGAGAGAGGGTCTCTTTGCCATCGACATACGAGACAAGACTAATCCGACCATTAGTGGAAACATGTCATTCTCATCTTCTCCCTCGGGTACGGTATCCAACGATCTTGCGCTCTATGATCCGGACGGCAACGGAAGCTCCGACTACGCCTATGTCGCCCTTCGGACGGGCGGAGTGGGCACGGTCAATATTACGGATCCTACCAACCCGACAGAGGAGAACCGCATCACCTCGGGCTTCGCGAGCAATCTCTGGGCGTATGATGTGGCCGTGTATGATGATTCTTCGGGCACTGATTATCTCTATGTGGTGCGCCATCCGACGGATACTTCCGTCGCAACTCAAGGAGGGATTTTGGTGTATAGCCTCGCTGATCCCTCGGCTCCTTCGTATGTGAGGACGATATCCACTTCGCCCTCGCAGCTCAAGGCTCCTCGGACGGTGTCTGTGGCTGGCCGACTGTATGTGGGAGGCGGGCCATCGGAAACGATTTCTAGCTATAATCTCATTCCGACAGCATCCGATCCGGTGTTTACGAGACGATTCACTCAACCCGGTGCTGATTTTTGGGATGTGACCCATGGAGGATTTCCAATACAGTCAATTTTTGCGGTAGGCGGCTCGGGCGGTTTATACTCTTTTGATCAATGTGATATCTAGGTTTTTACAAGAAAATAAAAAACACCTCCGGTTTTGATAAGTGCCGGAGGTGTTTTTTCATGCTTCATTCCTTGTTTCGCGGACTCGCGCGAGGAGGTCTTTTCCAGGGGGGAATAGGTGGCTTAGGCAAGCTTTGTCGCTCTCTTGCTCGGGTGGGGGCTTGCGCATTGCCCGAGAGCGGCGGACTGCGGAAGGATTCTTATCCCTTTGCCTTGCCTGGTCGATGGTTCGGGCACTCCTTCTTCGAACATCGGTCGGGGATGGTTTTGGTTCCTTGCCCGCCCGAATCGCTCCGAGAGCGTAGCGAATCGGTGCGGGCGGGCATCATGAGCCACTTTTCAATTTATCCGGACGATGATTGGAGCAGTCCTTATCACTGCATCTTTCTGGAATAGTCTTGGTTCCTTCCATCATTAATTTTCCGCACACCTCGCAGAGCTTCCCAGTCGGCCGCGCCTTGATAGCATGTTTGCACTTTGGGTAGTTGGAGCAGGCATAGAAGATGCCGAAGCGTCCTTTCTTCTCCGTCATTTCACCTTCCTTGCAGACGGGGCACTTCACCCCTGTGCCGTTTATGGGATTTTGTGAATCGTCTTTCTTGATATATTTGCATTTCGGATAGTTGCCGCAGGAAATGAACTTGCCGTATCGTCCGGTCCGTTCGACGAGGTCGCCTTCGCAGTCGGGGCATTTTTCTCCGGTCGGTTTCGGGCCTTCGATCACCTTCCCTTCGATCGTGAGCGCGCCGTCGCACTCCGGATACTTCGCGCAGGAGAGGAATTTCCCCGCCCGCCCGAGCTTGATCACCATGGATGACTGGCATTTCGGGCAGACATGCTTGTCGTCCGCTTCCCCGAGGTGGGTCGCTTTGCCGGTCGTCTTGTCTTTATCGGCGACATGCTTGGAAAAAGGAGTGTAGAAATCCTGGAGGGTCTTCGTATATTCCCTTGTGCCTTGGGCGATCTCATCGAGCTTATTTTCCATTTCGGCTGTCAGGGTGTCGGAGACGACATCGGGGAAATGTTGGCTTAAGAAGGAATCGACGACATCGCCGGTTTCGGTCGCCTTGAGGGAGCGCCCTTCTTTTTCCACATAGCCTCGGTCGATGATGGTCTTGATGATCGAGGCGTAGGTGGACGGCCGGCCGATACCTCGCTTTTCGAGTTCCTTGACGAGTCCCGCTTCGGAGTAGCGGTTCGGCGGTTCGGTCTGTTTTTCTTCGGTATCCATGTGATCGAACCTGAGCGGATCGCCTGCCGCTACTTTCGGAAGTTCGACATCATCGCCGCGCAACGACCGATCGAGAGAGAGCCAGCCGTCAAAGGTAAGGCGGGAGCCGGTTATGGAGAAATCAGGCAGCGCGCGATCATCCGAGTTGGCGATGATCTTCGTGCGCAGGAGCTTGGCCGATTTCATCTGTGACGCTATCGTTCGTATGCGGATAAGGTGATAGAGCTTCTCCTCTTCATCGGTGAGTTTTTTGTGGCTTTTGTCCAAATGCGTGGGGCGGATCGCTTCATGGGCTTCCTGTGCGTTCTTGGATTTGGTCTTGTACTGCCTCGGTTCGAGATATCCTTCGCCGGCAGTTTTTTTGATTTCCAAGACGATGCTCGCGAGAGCATCTTGCGAGAGCGTGACCGAATCGGTCCGCATATAGGTGATGTGGCCGGCCTCATAGAGCTTCTGTGCCACGCGCATGGTGCGAGACGGCGACATGCCGAGGCGGGAGCTCGCCGCCTGCTGCAATGTGGAGGTGGTAAAGGGCGGCGATGGGTGCCGCAGCGCTTCCGTTTCCTTGACTTCGATCACTTCCCATCGTTTCGTTTTCGCGAGCGCGACTATCTCATCGACCCGCTTTTTCTCGCGGGGCTCTTCGGTCGCGACGAGAGAGAGCGCGACGCCGTCTTTGGTCTCGAGGAAGGCGGTAAGCTTCCAGAAGGTTTCCGGAATGAAGGCCGCGATCTCCCGTTCGCGGAGCGCGATGATGTGGAGGGCGGGGGATTGCACTCGGCCGGCGGAAAGGCCGTAACGGACTTTTTTCCAGATGAGGCCGGACAGATCGTATCCTACCAATCGATCAAGCACTCTTCGCGCTTCCTGGGCATAGCGGAGGTGCTCGTCGAGAGCCCTGGGCGCCGAGAGAGCTTGCCTTACGCCTTGCTCCGTTATTTCATAGAAAAGCACGCGCTGCGGGTTTTTGATCTTGCAGGCTTCGGCGACATGCCAGGCGATAGCCTCGCCTTCGCGGTCGGGGTCGGTCGCGAGATAGGTCTCGTCGGCCTTCTTGGCAGCCTGGGATATTTCCCGTATGACCTTCTCTTTCCCCGCGCTTATCTCGTAGCGGGGGATGAACCCGCCTTCGATATCGATGGCGTTTTTGTTGGATTTCGGGAGGTCCCGCACATGGCCGACGGATGCCACGACGGTGTATTCCTTTCCCAAGTACTTATTGATGGTCTTGGCTTTGGACGGGGATTCTACGACGAGGAGTTTCATAAAAAAGAGAGAAAAAATACGAGGCGCTTGGGCTTAGGTCTTTATATAGTGGTTCCGTCCGACATTGTTTGCGAGGCCCTTTATCTCGAGCATGGTAAGGGCGCTCGACACGGCGCTTGCTCCAAGATGCGACGATTTGATGATTTCGTCAACTGGCAGGGCAAAAGAAGAGAGGAGCGCGAAAATTTTTTTCTCCTCATCCGAAAGGTTGTTGTCCCGGGTGTCGCGGGTATTTTCCGTGGACTCAAAGAGGGAGAGCGTACCTTCCGACGGGGCGAGCTCTTCGAGGATATCGGAGAGATTCCGCACTATTTTCGCGCCGTTTTTGATGAGCGTGTTCGTGCCTTCCGAAGCAGGAGAGAAGATCGATCCGGGTACCGCGAATACCTCTCGATTGAAATCAAGTGAGAGCGATGCGGTGATGAGCGACCCGCTTTTTTCCGCGGCCTCGATGACTATGGTGCCGAGGGAGAGTCCGGCGATAAGGCGGTTGCGGGCCGGAAAAAATCCGGGCGCGGCTTGCGTTCCCGGAGGATATTCCGAAAGGAGGGAGCCATTCTTTCGGACTTCGTCGCTGAGCCGCAAGTGCGACTGGGGCGCGATGGATGCCTGGTCGAGGCCGTCTGCGAGTATCGCTACCGTCTCGCCTCCGTTTGCGAGTGCCGCTTCGTGCGCCACGCGATCTATGCCGAAGGCGAGTCCCGAGACGATCGTATACCCCGCATGGGTCAGTCCTTGGGCGATGTGCTCGGTCGCCTGCTTGCCATAGGCGGTGTATTTTCGGGAGCCGACGATGGCTATGTATTTTCTTTTATTCCACTCTTCAATGGTCCCTCTGGTATATATGAGCGATGGGGGCTTGGGAATTTCTTTGAGGAGGTTCGGGAAGATAGGGTCCGGAGCCACCAGGATATCGATGCCTTCTTTGAGGAAAAGCGCCTCGTCCTCTTCGGTTGAAAAGGACGAACGAGACGAAAGTATCCCGGCGATGACCTTTTCTTGTAATCCTGCCTCTTTATAGTCCCGAGCCTCGGCTTTCCACGCACTCTCACCATCTTTGAAGTGCGCGAACAAGAGTCCGAGACTCTGTTGTCCGAGACCTGGAACCTTGAAAAGGAGGTGCCAATAGATATTTTTATGCATAGCTTTCCTTTTAGCATAGACAAAACTTTCGTTTTCCGCTAGGATACTCCAAAGTGGAGGGCCGTTTCCGCCAGAGGCGGACCAGCCTTTGGCTGGAGCTCATCATTTTATATATGCTATGTTTACGGTGTATGTATTAAAAAGTGAAAAAAATGGGAAGTGCTACATCGGCTATACGGGGAAGGACGCAGTTGTCAGATTGAATGAACACAATGCAGGGTCAAATAAATATACGAGACAAAACAGTCCCTTTATACTACTGTATACAGAGGAATATGAAGAAAAAGCTGACGCGATGAAAAGGGAGAAATTTTTGAAATCAGGCCAAGGAAGGAAATTTCTTGATGAAAGAGGAGAGTGATGTCGGGCCGTTAGCTCAGTTGGTAGAGCACCGCATTTGCAATGCGGGGGTCGCAGGTTCGAATCCTGTACGGTCCACTGCAGATTTTTATAGAGGGCGTCGGCGATCCGCAGGGTTTTGCGAGAGAGTATTAAAAACAGTCATGGAGGCCCAATATGTTGAAAGAATTCAAGCAATTTTTACTTCGGGGGAATGTCGTGGATTTGGCGGTCGGCGTCGTCATCGGGGCGTCGTTCGGGACGGTCGTAAGCGCGCTTGTGTCCGATCTTTTGACGCCCCTTATCTCGGCTATCGCGAAAGTTCCGGATTTCGGTGATCTTACCTTCACCCTCAATGGAAGCCAGTTTTTATACGGGCATTTCTTGAACGCGCTTATTTCGTTCGTGTTGGTATCAGCGGCGATATTTTTCTTCGTGGTAAAACCCATGAATCTTCTCATCGCGCGCTCAAAGAAAGAGCAGCCGGCGGAACCGAGCACAAAAAGATGCGGGGAGTGCCTGAGCGAAATCCCACTTGAGGCGAAGAGGTGCTCCCACTGCACCCAAGTAGTGGCATAACCGGATGAATATTCCTTGCGAGGAACCCGCGCGGTTGCGTCGCGGAAGAAAGGGTGATACTATCAATCTGTTTTTTTAAGAGGAATACCCTTTTCATCATTCGCACATCTGTTTGTTATGGCGATAGGAGGCGAGGGGAGCGGGAATCGCTTTCGGCTCCGTGTCTTGTGGATGTGCCGCGCCGCGTTAGTTGTGTGTCTTATATCACGCTTGATCCAGTTTTGGAGCGTTTTTTGTATTATGAAGAAACCTTTGAAGAAGATGTTCCCGTTTCTTTCCTGGAAATCGGAAGTCAAAAAAGAGACCGTGCGCAAGGATCTTCTCGCGGGATTGATCGGGGCTGTCATCGTGCTTCCGCAGGGTGTCGCCTTTGCCACCATCGCCGGGCTGCCGCCGGAGTATGGGTTGTACTCGGCGATCATTCCGGCTATCGTCGCGGCACTCTGGGGATCCTCGTGGCACCTGGTGTCCGGTCCGACAACGGCGATATCGCTCGTGGTCTTCGCTTCGCTTTCTCCGCTCGCGGCAGCGGGGAGTCCGGAATATGTCAGTCTCGCGATCACGCTTTCATTCCTGGTGGGGCTCATACAGCTTTTCATGGGATGGATGCAGCTCGGGTCGCTCGTTAACTTCATTTCGCATACGGTGGTGATCGGCTTCACGGCCGGAGCGGGTATCCTTATCGCGTCCAATCAGGTGAAAAACTTTTTCGGCATCCCGGTTCCGCAGGGGAGCTCGTTTTATGAGACATGGGAATATTTTTTTTCAAATCTCGGCGCGGCGAATGGATATGTGGCGCTGATCGGCATCGTGACGCTGCTCGTCGGCGTGCTTTTCAAGGTCAGGTTCCGCAAGATCCCTTACATGATTCCCGCCATTTTAGTCGGAAGTTTGCTCGGGTTCTTTCTCAATCAGCACTTCGGGCAAGAGGTGACCGGCATCCGAACCATCGGCAGCTTGCCATCGTCCCTTCCGCCTTTTTCATTGCCTCGCGTGGATATTGAAACTTTCGGGTTGCTCGCGTCGTCGGCGCTTGCGATTACGCTCCTTGCGCTTACCGAGGCGGTCGCCATCGCGCGTGCGGTCGGTCTCAAATCCGGCCAGCATATAGAGGGCAACCAGGAATTCATCGGCCAGGGACTGTCGAATATCGCGGGGAGTTTTTTTTCAGCATATCCATCGAGCGGTTCTTTCAATCGAAGCGGGCTCAATTTCGAAGCGGGAGCGAAGACGCCTTTGGCTTCGGTGTTCGCCTCGATTTTTCTTGCGGTGATCGTGCTCTTCGTCGCACCTTTGGCGGCGTATCTCCCGCTTGCGGTCATGGCCTCGGTGCTCTTTCTTGTCGCCTGGGGACTCATAGATTTTCATCATATGCGGAGCATCGTCCGGGCGAGCCGGAGCGAGGGCATTTTGCTTTTCGTAACTTTCATCTCCACGCTCTTTATCGAGCTTGAGTTCGCCGTGTTCATCGGCATCCTTCTTTCGCTCGCGCTTTATCTGCGGCGAGCTTCTCATCCGGCCGTTCTCCGGTATGTGCCGGATCCGAAGCACCCGAAACAAAAATTCTCGTCTTCCGATACTTTGCTTGCGTGTCCGCAACTTGAGATCGTTCGTCTCGATGGCGCGTTGTTTTTCGGTTCCGTCGAGCATGTCGAGAGCGAGCTTCTTCGATTGGAGGCTGAGGGGAAAGGAAGAAAGTTTCTCCTGCTTGTCTGCACCGGTATAAGCTCGATCGATCTTTCGGGCGCCGATATGCTTATGAACAAAGCGAAGCGATTGAGAAAAGTCGGAGGCGATCTCTACCTTTCGAATGTCAATCCTTCGGTATTGAATATACTTGAAAACGGGGGATATCTGGATGTTTTGGGGAAAGCGAATGTATTTTCTTCGAAACATGAGGCCTTGGCGTCTATCGTGCGGAAAAAGCTTGACGGCGACATTTGTGGCACTTGCGAGATACGGATTTTTCACGAATGCCCGGCGAGAGTATGATAGGAGGGCATCAGGCGCAGCGTATCCACTATGCTTATGACCCGACAAGAACGCGCGCGGATAATCCTTCGACGATTGAAAGAAGCCTACCCTGTAACAGGGCCTTTTCTCACATGGACCACTCCGCTTGAGCTGGTTGTCGGGACCATGCTCTCCGCTCAATGCACGGACGCGAGGGTCAATCAGGTGACAGCAAAGCTCTTTCAGAAATATAAAACCGCTCGTGACTATGCCGATGCGGACCTCTCGGAGCTCGAGCGCGAAATATATTCCGTCGGTTTTTATCGCAACAAGGCGAAGCATCTGAAAGGAATCGGGTCCGTGCTTGTCGAGAAGTTCAAAGGCGAGGTTCCTGGGAAGCTCGAAGATCTGCTTTTGCTTCCCGGAGTATCGTATAAGACGGCCTACCTCGTGCTTGCGAAGGTGTTCGGGAAAAATATCGGACTTGCGGTGGATACGCATGTTTTTCGCGTGGCGCCTCGACTGGGGCTTACAACCGGAAAAACAGCGGAGACGGCGTCTTCGGATTTGGGGCGGCTCTTTAAGCCGAAGG
>CALMHZ010000061.1 GCA_937864125.1 uncultured bacterium | reverse complement strand
TGGTGCGAACAAGTCAAAAGCCCGCTGCATACGCAGATTCGTCCAACTTTCGCGACGTTTGATGCGGAGATGGCGCATTGACACCGTGAAGATGTGGCTCCGGCTGGCAGTTCCGACTGTCAGCCTTTTTCTTTACTATTTTCAACGAAACCTCTACCCTAGAAGAGCACGAACCTGGATAAATGCCTATGAATCCATCATTTGAACATTTGGTCACGTCGATACGGGAAGTTCCTCTCAGTGATGATCTTCTTGGCCGTATCAGCGAAAAGAAAAGAGATGACGCCGTAAAAAACGCTGAGCTAACAGACGCGTTCATTTTTTCCTATGAAACAAGAGGGCGGCAGTATAACGGTTTTTATGTTCGCCCGAAGCATATCGGCGATGAAGGACGACCCGTCATCGTGTTCAACCGCGGCGGCACCGGTGAGTTCGGCTCCATAAAGCTGGGAATGCTGTTCGCAAACACGATCGCCGCATTCGCTCGCGAAGGGTATATAGTCATCGGGTCCCAATGTATGGGGTTTGAAGAGAACGGCGCTCGGGACGAAATGGGCGGGGAAGATTTTCATTCGGTACTGGCATTGAAGGATTTTATCGACGCTGACAAATCAGCCGATTCCGACCGTATCGGAATTTACGGTGCGAGCCGAGGAGGCATGACAACCTATCGATTGCTCGCTGAAACGGACTGGGCGAAAGCGGCTGTCGTCGTTTCCGGCATCGCCGATATGACGAGAAATGCCTCTTTTAGACCAGAGATGATTGAACACTACAAAAAGACTTTCGGCGGATCCGAGAAAGACTTGAAAAAACGGTCGGTTCTTTACTGGACAGAGAAGCTTCCTAAGAATGTTCCGATTCTCATCATGCACGGTTCGGCGGATTGGCGGGTCGACCCGAAAGCGAGCATTCGCCTTTCGGAGAAACTCATCGATCTTCATGTGCCGCATCGTTTGGTTATTTTTGAGGGGAACGATCACAGCCTCTCCGAGAACGCTTCCGAGGCATGGGAAATGGAATTGACTTGGATGAATAGGTTCGTCAGGGACGAAGGTCCATTGCCGCTTCTTGAGAAGCATGGAAGGTGAAAAATCGTATTTTCAATCCACTCCATCAAAATCTCCGGCATTCCCATCCCTGGACAATCTTGAGAGAATGGGAACGTAAAAAGGTTCCGACTTCGCCCCAGAGGTTCAGCAAGTGAAAAGAGGCTTCTCCTGGAGCTCTTTTTTTATTGACAAAATAGCGAAAGAATGGTAGGATGTTGGGGTTTCTTTCACAATCAGAAAAGAGGTGCATCATGAATGAAGCAGTGACTGTGTGGACGCTTCTCTTCGGCGATCAGCCGCGGAGGCGAGAATGTATCGTCATAACAGGTAATGGAAATTTGATACAATTAATCGCTCCTCCCGTATGTAGGCCGCGAGCGGTCATCGGCGGACCGGACAGCGATGTGTCTATAGAGATGAGCATTCCGCACTCGAAGCTTCTTGAACAGTGTAACATCCTATTGTTCGACGGGCTCGTTCCGCCAGGAGGAATGAATGGAAAAGTTCAACGATTAGTCCTTTCCTTCGATTGCTCATATGATATGATAGGCGCCAGGATAAATCGATCCAACGCGAAGCAGATTCGCGATAGGGATTTTGAATCATCCGCCTTCTCACCTCCCCTGAGGCATGAGTCATCCGATACCGTGACGCAACTTATGAAGTTCCAGGCGCTCGCTCTCCCCAAAGGCGACACTCGGATACTCATCCTCGCATTCCATGATCGCTCCTTGGAGCCATGGTATTGGATGGTCCGCAGTCTTCCAACCGGCCTCATTTTCGAAACCGTGAACAGCTGCTGAAAGGTAGTGGTATCATCATAAAGGACTCTGCTTCGCAGTGTCCTTCTTTTTTATAGCGAGTACAAATTTATTTTCCTGCGGCGGAGGTGCCGGCGACGAAGGCAGTGGTCCAGCAGAGCTGGAGGCTGTATCCGCCGGAAGGGCGGTTGATATCCAGAAGGTCCCCGACCAGATACAGGTTCGGGTAAAGCCGCGAACGCATATGCTTGCAGTCGATTTCCTCGAGCAAGACGCCCCCGCTCGTGACCACCGCCTTCTCTTCATCGAGAAGACCTGCCACTTTCATTGGAAAATCTTTCACGAGCCGCACGAGAGATGCCCGCGCCTCTTTGGTAACGCTATGGACCGGCGTGTCCGGATCGATTTGCGCGAGACGAAGCAGAACAGGAGTAAGAATCGGAGGCACGAATCCCGCCAAACTGTTTTTCACCTGCTTGTTTTTTTGGATCGCAAATAATTCCTGCACTTCCCGGTCGAGTTCCCCGATACTTTTTTGCGGAAAAAAATCGAGGGATAAGGTGACTTGGCCATACTGAAGAAATTCTCCGATAGCCTGGCTCATGTTGAGAATAAGAGGCCCGCTGAGACCCGTATGCGTGAAGAGGATTTTCCCTCGAGCGCTCATCTGCCTCTTGCCATTTTGAAAAACGACAACTTTTGCCTGGGGAAAACTGAGGCCGGAGAGCTCCCCGAGCCAATCTTCCTCAAGACAAATCGGCACCAAGGCAGGACGGGAAGTATTGAGGGTATGCCCTATTTGTTGCAGCCACACGAACCCGTCCCCGGTCGAGCCAGTTTCAGGACGGGATTTTCCTCCCGTTGCCAACACATACGACCGCGCACGGAGGATTTCCCCATTTTTAAGGCGTACTCCGCTCACGAGGTTATCTTGCGTTTCCAGGCCGTCCGCCTCGCTTTGAGAGAGGATGGTGACATTCCCCTCCTTCATATGCCGCACCAGGGCATCCCAGACCGACTGAGCCGTATCGCTTTTCGGGAAGGCCCGCTTTTCCGCTTCGATTTTTGTCGGCATATCAAGCGCGTGGAAAAAATCGAAAGTATCCTGTACGCCGAAT
>CALMHZ010000060.1 GCA_937864125.1 uncultured bacterium | reverse complement strand
AAATATCCGAAAGGACGGATATGCGTCAAATCAGTGAAGGCCCCCATGCTGGAAAAATGCGGCACCCGCATATACAGCACGCCGCCGGGCTTAAGTATCCTGTGTATCTCTTCGAGCTTGCGAATCGGGTCATGTAAATGCTCCAAAACATGGTAAAAATGAATCTCGTCGACGGAATCATCCTCGAACGGGTAAGGAACCGCGTCAAGATCATGCACCACATCGACATAGCCTTCAATAAGCACGCGATCTACGCCAATTGAATTTGGAATCCGAACTTTCCCACATCCCAGATTTATAATTTTTTTCTCCATAAATAACAATCAGATTTTTCTTATTTTAACGGCAATCCAATGTCCATGGATAGGATCGAGTCTAGATAACTTCCCCCATAAAGGGTAGTATCCGCTGGTTTGAATTTTCTCGATCTGAAAGCCGTATTTCTTGAAAATATCCTTCAAGGCATAATAGGAAAACAAACGATTATGCTGCCATGATGTCGGGTTCAAAGATTGCGCATTACTACCATCCCAAAGCGCAAAGGGATTACCAATATTACCCTTCGCGCTGTAGTTTGACATAGAGAAAGGCTGAAATCCAAAGAGAAGTGCAAAAATATTATGCCAACTTGCAAGATTTTCCGTGCTTATAATAGCGTAACCGTTTGGTTTCAATATGCGATATATCTCAGAAATAAAGCTATCGGTATCATACAAATGTTCTATCACTTGATTGGAATATACCACATCAAAAAAGTCATTATCCAAAGACAATGTCTTATTTAAGTCTTCATTATAAACTCGTACCCCTGCTTTTCGTGCTATTTCCGCCCGCTCTTCGACAATCTCAATACCATACATATTCTTTGTTCCGATCTTGTTTGCAAGCACCCCCACACCCGCCCCATCATCACAGCCTAAATCTAATATCTTCGCGTCTGCCTGGCGTTCAAGCATATTCACGATATTTTCTGAATTCTGAGTATAACTATTTTCAATCAGAGCAAAGAGATATTTCTTAAACATACGCCTGGTATATTTCAATAATTTGTTTAACTCTATTGTGATATGTGTGCTCTTCGAGCACCTTCTTCTTTCCCGCCTCAATAATGGGCAATCTTTTTTCCGGATTTTTTATATAATACTGTATCTTTTGAAACCAATCCTCCTTATTTGAAGCAAGCACTATTTCTTCACCATCCTTGAAATATTTCCGAATGCACTCTACATCATCAGTTATTTCAAAACCACCACAAAGAGGAACCTGGAAGGTTCGCTCATTACAATCGCCGCCAAATCTCTTTTGAAAGTCTTCGTGAATATTGATCGAAATCAACGAAGAAGCATAGATCTTTCTCTCATCTTCCAGTGCCAGTTTCGGTGCTTGTAATGACCGTAACATCGGGACATTGAAATACTGTCCTACTTTTTGAGCAAAGCCCACTCCTCTATCATACAGCGTCCAGTCCTGTCCGTACAGCCTCAGGTCATAGTGCTGTCGCAACGGAAAAACCTGCTCCCGAATGAACTGTCTCTTCTCGGGCAAATACGTCCCAATATATGAAATATCCGCCTTGAATTTCTCGGAATATTCCGGGAAAAGGATGGTTTTGTCGGCCGCCAAGAGAATAGTGTGATGCCTTTGTCCTGTCGTGCTTTCAAATCCCTCCATGCGCTCATCGCCTTGTTCACATATATTGTAAAATACATCGCCGAATTCTCCTGAGCGGATAAGTCTTATATACTCACTGTTTTTCGAGAGACTTGGTGCCTCATTGATTCGCATTTTCGATAACGGCGAATTCCAAAAAGGCGTATTCACAAAAACCTTCATTCCTAGCTGTTTTTGTCGTGCTACCACCTCCATATCAAGGTATTTGAGGTTGTATGGATTGAGAGATGTAATGAGTATGTCCGGCATCTCTCGGGCGAACACCTCTTTCTGGTCATCAGAGGCGGTAAGAGAGATAAAGATGTGACCCAGCTCTTCAAAGGCATGCTTATACCCCGCATAAATAGTACGACCGGCATAGATAGTATCCAGTGATGGAATATGGTATGCAATTTTCATAGGAGACTTTGAAATATATTCTTGTAATCAAACCTTTGGGAATACAGAACCGCATTCTTACGGTACTCCACATTCTGTTTATTCTCCATGAGAGAGAGGATTTTTGACACGATATCACTCGCGTCTTCCGTGATGATCATTCCGCATTTTTTCTCTTCGATCTCGTGCGCGTTCCATGGAATATCTGTCAGGAGAAGTGGCACGCCGCACGCCAGGCAAGTCTTCACTTTCCCGGGATCGGCATAGTAGGTCCATGTATCAAGCGCTTTCACATACGGCGCAATCGCCACGGCCGACCGAGCTATTTCCTCTTCTACTTCTCATTGCTCGTCGCCTTCTGGTTTCTGTGGTTTCTGGCTCGTCCTGGTTCGTCCAAACTGGGAGCG
>CALMHZ010000059.1 GCA_937864125.1 uncultured bacterium | reverse complement strand
GTATTTCATACCACTATCCTACCATATATCATCCCTTGTTTGTCTTCTTTTTCTTGCCTCCCTTTTTTTGCTTCTCCGCGTGTTGGGGAAGATTCGCGCTATCTTCATACATCCTCGCCTCGCCATCGGCGATAAGCCGTGGCCCCGCGTTCTTTTTTGTCGAATACGCGACAAAAGGCTCGCCGCGATATTCGGGCATCTGATCCATAAAATCCCGCCAGATCGGCGCCGCTACGAATATCCCGTCGGATCCCCATGCCATAGGCGTGTTGTCATTGTTTCCCGTCCACACCGCCACCGAAAGCCGAGGGGTATACCCGACCGTCCACGCATCCCGGAACCCTTGGGTGGTGCCGGTTTTCGCGGCGACCGATCCATCAGGATACGCGATAGGGCTTGCTGGTCCGAATATCGGCGTACGCGCAGCGTTATCCGAAAGTATCGAGTTGATACGGCGGGCGACTTCCGCGTCAATAACCTGTTCTTCCGGCTCGCGATCGAGGCTTCCGTATATCTCCCGGCCATCGCGCTCGATGCTTCGTATCAGTATAGGCTTTCGACGGATACCCTCGGAAGCAAATACCGAAAACGCCGAGGCCATGTCAAGCGGCTTCACTTCCGCGCCGCCTAACACGAGCGACAACCCATATCGATCCGGATCGTTCAATGTCGTTATCCCGAGCCTGCTTGCGAACTCGATCGCGTCTGAAACGCCTACTACCGCGAGCGTCTCTACCGCCGGAATATTAAGCGACATCGAAAGCGCCTGCCTCATGGTAAGAAGCCCATATGACTTACCGCTATAATTCTGGGGGATAGAATCTCTCCCGCTTCTATCGGGACCGAAATTGACCGGGGCATCGAGTATCTTTGACGCGGGTTCGTATCCCTCCTCGAACGCCCGCGCATACACGAAAGGCTTGAATGCGGATCCCGGCTGGCGGGCGCGCAGCACGACATTGACCTGCCCGTCGATCTCCGTATCGAAATAATCCCGGCTCCCGACGAGAGCCATAACCTCTCCAGTCTCGACCTCGACCGCCACAAGCGCGGCATTCCCGGCATTCCGCGTCCGATTGCGCTCCACCCCCCGCATGATGCTCGCCTCGGCCTTATCTTGGGTTGCCAGATCAAGCGTTGTGCGGATATGAAGCCCTGCTGTCTCGAGGGTTTCCCGTCCATAGCGTTTGTCCAGCTCCTCAAGCACCGATACCACGAAATGGGGAGCTACGATGCTGTCACGCCTCGGCCGGATGCGTGAAAAAGTATCCGCTGCCAACGCTTCGACTTTTTGGGACTCTTCAATCAAGCCAAGCGCTGCCATTCGTTCGATGATCTGTTTTTGCCGTGAAGCCAAAGCGGTATTCGGCGTGCGATACGGGGACAGAGTGGTCGTCGCCTTCGGAAGCGCCGCAAGAAAAGCCGCCTCGTCTACCGAGAGGTCCTTGGCATTTTTCCCAAAAAACACTTCGGCGGCGGCCTCTATCCCATAGGCATTCGAGCCGTAGGGAATAGCGTTGAGATAGAGATCCAAGATGGCCTCTTTCGAATACTGGCGGTCGATCTTGAAAGCC
>CALMHZ010000058.1 GCA_937864125.1 uncultured bacterium | reverse complement strand
CCACTCGGCGCCGCCCACCATCCGACAAATCTTCGCACTCTTGTAGTCGGTGAGCTTTGCCCGATCTCGGGCTGCTTGGCGAAACAGGCCCTCCAGTGAGACGAGATACCAGACATCGATTGCGCGGGTGTCTCGGATCGCTTCTAACGTGCTCCAGTCGAGGTTCATGCCGTAGGGGTCCAGAAAGATTACGGCTCTGATCCCCGCCCAGGATCGGCGGTTGATCAACTCTAAAATCTTCTCGTTGGCGTCTCCGCGCAGTACGTCGATTCTGCGAGTGAGGTGCTCACCCCGCAGAGCGATCAAGGCGTCGTAGTGCTTCTTCTTTTTCTCGATGAAAACTGCCGGCTCCTTCTGCTTTTCAGATACTTTCCGAAATGCGGGCCGATTTCCGCTCGCCAAGACATCGAACCGCTTCCGAATCTCCTTCAGTATCGTTTTCTCATCGAACTTTCCCGCGACGCCGACCACGACATTCGAACCGGTATACATCTTTTTCAGGAAACGGAGGAAATGAGGACGCTTGAACCCGTTGATATTCTCTTTCGAACCGATAATACGCCAGCCGACAGGGTGATCGCCATAAAGGAGTCTCTCGAAATGTTCCCCGACACGATAGGACGGTCTGTCTTCACGCATGCTGATTTCTTGAAAGATCGCGCCTTTCTCCCGATCGATTTCTTCTTGCTCGAGCTTCTGGTGAAGGAAGAGGTCGGAGATGACATCGAGAGCGGTCTCCCAATGATGCGCCTCGACCTTGGCATAGTAGCCGGTGTACTCCTTGCCGGTAAACGCATTGTATTCCGCTCCCATGCCGTCGAGTTCCCGAGAAATATCGAATGCGGTCGGCCGCCTCGTCGTTCCCTTGAAGAACATGTGCTCGAGAAAATGAGCGAGCCCGCTCTCTTTCCTCGTCTCATAGCGGGATCCGGCTCCGGTCATAACGAGCACGGTCGCCGTTCCCGCATCCACCATCGGCGCCAAGATGACCCGCAGCCCGTTCTTAAAAGTGTGTTTCTGGTATTTCATATCGATTGGGTTATCCGGGTAAGATTCTCGCGCTCTCCGCTCTTTTTCTGGAAGTATGTTCGGATGGCCTCTTCATAGCCGTTCACGAATTCATATTTTTTCATGTCTTCCTCGCTGATCCAGGCGTATTTTTCATGTTCATCGCTCAAGACGATCTCACCCTCGAGATATTCGCAATCGAATCCAAGGAGCACCACCCGTTTACCGTTCGCGAAGTGCCTGCGGAACACATGGACTATTTCGCCGATCCGTACCCGTACCGCTCCGCATTCCTCGGCGATCTCCCGACGCAAAACATCCTGAAAAGGCGAGTCCACTTCATCATGACCTATGCGTCCACCAGGAAGTTCCCATTTTCCGCCATCCTCGAATGCTTCGGATTCGCGCACGATAAGAAGTTTTCCCTCCTTGGAAATATACCCTTTCATCCCGACATGGAAAAACGCATTGTCTTCGTGCTGCATAGGAACCGCTCTCAAAAATTATCTCTTCAGGTTTCGTTCAAAATATCCTTGCAGTTCCTTGACTTTCACCCGCTCCTGCTTCATCGTGTCACGGTCGCGGACGGTGACGGTTCCTTCGAGGGACTTGTCTTCCCCCGCCCCGATGGTGTCAAAGTCCACCGTGACGCAATACGGCGTGCCGATCTCGTCCTGCCGCCGGTAGCGCTTGCCAACATTGCCGTTGTCGTCGAATTCGACGCGAAAATCTTCTTTCAACAAGGAGAACAGCTCCCGTGCCCTTGCCACGAGCTCCGGTTTGTTCTTAAGGAGCGGAAAGACCGCTACCTGCACCGGCGCCAATTTTTTCGGCAGCTTGAGCACGATCCGGATGTCATTCTCTCCCACCGCTTCTTCCGTGTAGGCTTCCGTCATGACGGCAAGGAAGGTCCGATCAAGCCCGACAGAAGTCTCGATGATCCATGGGGTGAATTTCTCTCCCGACTGCGGATCACGATAAGAAAGATCGACACCCGAACATTTCGAATGCTGCGTCAGATCGTAATCGCTCCGATTATGGATACCTTCGAGCTCCTTGAATCCGAACGGGAACTTATACTCGATATCCCATGCCGCCTTGGCGTAAAAGACGAGATTCTCGTGCTCGTGCCAGCGGAGGTTTTCCTCGCGGATGCCGAGGTCGAGATAATATTGCCATCGTTTTGCCCGCCATTCCTCGTAGGTCGCGGACGCCTCTTCGGGCCGGACGAAATACTGCATCTCCATCTGTTCGAATTCCCGCTTGCGGAAAATGAACTGCCGCGCGGTGATCTCGTTGCGGAACGCCTTGCCGATCTGGGCCACGCCGAACGGCACCTTGACCCGTGACGAGTCGAGCACATTCTTGAAATTGATATATATTCCCTGGCAGGTCTCGCCGCGGAGGTATGTCGGCGCTACGGTCCAATCTCCCGTGAAATTCCCGAGATTGGACTGAACGAGAAGATTGAAACTCTTGGCTTCCGTGAAACTCTTTTTGCCGCATTTCGGGCAGGCGATGCTGTCTTTGTGCTCGGAAAAAAGCTTGTTGATATCATCGTCCGTCATCTTCTCGTCCGCCTGTACGCCGGCTTCTTCGAGGAGATGATCCACGCGGACGCGAGAATGACATGCTTTGCATTCGGCAAGCGGATCGGAGAATCCTCCGACATGACCGGAGGCCTCCCAAACCTTCGGATGCACGAAAATCGCGCTATCGAGTCCGACGATATTGTCGTGATCGCTCACCATCGCCTTCCACCACGCTTCGCGGATGGCACGCGCGAGCTCGACCCCATAGGGGCCGAAGTCATATACGGCGGCGAATCCGCCATAAATCTCGGATGATGGGAAAATGAATCCGCGCCGTTTAGAGAGGGAGACGATCTTGTCCATCAAGTCATTTTTCTGTTCCGCCATAGCATAAGAAGTGAAAATTTCCTTTTAAAGGTACCTTTTTCAGGGATAAAAGTCAAAAAGAAAAGAGTTTGGGATGATCTTCCGGGACAACTCTTCTTTTTTCAGATCCGCTTCGTCGTTCGAGCCTTTCGTATTTCCTCGAAAACGAACACGACGATCGTGAAGAAAAGCGCGACTCCCCAGTCAAAGGCATCGACATTCGTCATGCCGAGCAGCGAATGGAAGAACGGGAGGTTCGTGAAGGCAAGGAGCATCGCTATCGATATTCCCATGCCCGCGAATATCCATGGGTTCGAGAAAAATGGCGTACGGAAAAATGATCGCGATTCGCTCCGCGACTGGAGCAGGTTCGCCATCTGGGTAAGGGCAAGCGTAAGATAGGTCGCGGTTGTCGCATGACGGTAAAGCTCGCTTTCCAGATCAAGCGGTGTCCCATAGACCCATCCACCCCGCAGGAGGACGAGCACGAAGGCTATCACTCCGCCTATCGCCATGATGGCGCCGATAGACAATATCCGGATCACTCCCTTCGCATCCATGATCTTTCGTTTTTTGGCGGCGTGCTCCTTCTCGAGGCCCGGCTCCGCTTGTTCAAGCCCGAGCGCGAATGACGGGAACACATCGGTCGCAAGATCGATCGACAATATCTGCACCGCCGTTATCGGCGACGGAAGAGAGAAGAGAAAACCGAGCAGCACCGAAAAAAGTTCGCTCGCGTTCGAAGTGAAGACATAATGGACGAACTTCCGAAGATTCTCGAAAATCCGTCTCCCCTCGTGCACGGCACGCACTATCGAAGCGAAATTATCATCGAGGAGGATCATATCCGCGGCTTCCTTGGACACATCCGTTCCGGTGATGCCCATAGCGATACCGATATCGGCCTTCTTGAGCGCCAAAGAGTCATTGACGCCATCGCCGGTCATCGCGACCACCTCTCCGCCTGACTGCAGCACCGAGGCCAAACGAAGCTTCTGCTCCGGAGCGATACGGGAAAAAATCGCGCCTTGGGCTACGCTTGCAAGAAGATCCTGGTCGGACAGTGCATCGAAGAGCGCACCCGTGACGCTCCTCCCCGGAGCGTCCACATCGACCAGCCCGACCTCAAGCGCGATAGCTCGCGCCGTCCGTTCATAGTCTCCGGTCACCATCACCACCTTGACCCCGAGATTCCGACAGGCAGCGACCGCCTCGCGGATGCCTTCGCGCGGCGGATCGATCATCGCCATCATGCCCGTCCACACGAGATTCCGCTCCATCTCCTGCGGATACTGCGCCTCGGAAATGCCATCGAGGTCGCGATAGGCGAAGGCGAGCACGCGCAAAGCGGAAGAAGAAAGAGCGTCATATATGGCGCGGACCTTTTCCTTGTCATCGGAAGAAAAAGGCTTCCGGACTCCATCATCCAGCCATTCGGTCGCAAGATCCAAAAGCGTATCGGGAGAGCCTTTCACATACGATCGCGTCTCGCTATTGTCATACACGACGCTCATGCGTCTGCGCTCCGACGAAAACGGATTCTCCGCCTTCTTATGAAAACCGGTCTCGAAAAAAAGAGGGGCGGGATTATATTTCCGGCCGGCCACGAGGATGGCGCCTTCCGTCGGATCGCCCGTCACCACGAACCGGCCTTCCTCTTGGGAAAGGGAGGCGTCGTTGCAAAGCACTCCTATCCGAAACAACATCTCCGCCCCGGGAATTTCCTCCGGATTGACGATTTCCCCATCTTGAAAGAAGCCTCCCTTGGGTTCATATCCGATCCCTTGCACCTCGACGCTCCGCGTACCGATGATGATGCCCGTCACGGAGAGTTCGTTCTTGGTGATTGTTCCGGTCTTGTCGGTGCAGATGACGGTTACCGAACCCAAAGTTTCCACCGCGGAGAGTTTTTTCGCGAGCACTTCTTCTTTGAAAAGCCGTTTCATCCCGAGCGCGAAGGCGACCGATGTCGCGGCAGGAAGCCCCTCCGGAACCACGGAAACCGAGAGCGCGAGTCCGAGCAAAAAGCTCTCATACAGCGACAGTCCCTGATATTGTCCGAGGGCGATGACCACGCTCCCGATAACTATCGAGAGGAACGCGATAGATTGCGCGAAGCGTGCCATTTTTTTCTGCAACGGGGTCGGATCCTGCTTTATGGACCGGGTCGACTCCGCCATCTGTCCGAGCTTCGTTCGCATACCGATGGAAGAAACCACGATACGAGCCTCTCCTGAGGCTACCGACTCCCCCATGAATACGAGGTTCTCGATGTCATTGTGCGCGACCACGCCTTCCATGGCCTTATTATTTCTCGTCTCCGGAACGGACTCCCCGGTGAAGATGAAGCTGTTTACTTTGAAATTATATGCCTCAAGGACGAATCCATCGGCAGGGATGCTTGCTCCCGCATCAAGATAGACGATATCGCCCGGAACGATATCCGCCACCGGAATATCTTTCTTCTCCCCTTCACGGAAAACCGTCGCGGTGTCCGAGACAAACTTCGTAAGCTTCTCGATGATGCGTTCCGCCTTGTACTCCTGGATGAAACCTATCGTGGCGTTGACGAGTATGATGATCGAAACGATGCCCGCGTCCCTCATTTCTCCGAGAAGGAGCGCGAAAAGTCCCGCGGCCGCCAATATCCACACGAACACATCGTCGAACTGCTTCAGGAAAAGGAGCAGGCCGACGAATCTTCTCTTCGATTCGATGGTATTTTTCCCATATTTTTTCCGACGCCGGAGGCTTTCTTCCGAAGAAAGCCCGTGCATCGAAGTATCAAGGAGCGAGAGGGCCTCCTTCGGCACGAGCTGGTACAGTGGCTTATCCATATAAAATTCCCTTATTCGCTCATCGATCGGAGCACGGCGATGAGCCTGGCATAGAACCGCAGATTGTGAATCGTGGCGAGTCGTAAGGCGAGAGGATCACCGATACGAAACAAATGACGGAGGTAGGCGCGCGTATGATTGGCGCAGAGCGTACAGTCGCAAGCCTCTTCTACCCGAGTCATATCGTTTTTATACCGTTCGTTCTGAATATTGAGCGTCGCATAGAAATTCCCTTCCGCCAGATTCTCCCCACCCACTCCTTCGTGATTCCAAACGAAAAGCCGTCCGTGCCGACCCTCGCGTGTCGGGATAACGCAATCGAACATGTCCCAACCCTGCTCGAAACAGCGGACGATATCGTGCGGCGTGCCGATCCCGAGGCCAAACCGCGGAGCCGACGGAGGAATGCCTTCGACGGCCGCCTTCAGCACTTCCTCGAGAAACACTCCATCGCTATCTATGTGCCGGCCTCCGAACCCGTACCCGTCAAACCCGAAAGCCGTGAGTCCCGCTACCGCCTCTTTTCTCAAGTCCGCTATCGGCCCCCCTTGAATGACACCGAAAAGCAAGGGCCGATCCTCATCCTCTATGCCCCGGATCGAAAGCTGGCGATCGTATTCTTTCCGGCACCGTTCCGCGAAGCGAAACGTCCGTGAAACCGCGTCGCTCAAATCTTTTTCTGACGCGTCATTGGGCCGAGGATCGTCGAGACACACCATCATATCGACACCCAGATCAAACTGTATCTCGATCGCCCGCTCCGGCGTCAGCGTGTGTTTTGAACCGTCAAGAACCGATCGGAATTCGGCGCCTTTCTCGGTGATACGGCCCAAGTCGGGATTCTTATGTATAAGGGAATACACCTGGTACCCCCCGGAATCGGAGAGTATGGGACGGTCCCATCCCATAAACGCATGCACGCCTAAAACATCACGGATGTACGAGGACCCCGGTTGCAACATCAAATGATACGTATTCACGACCAATGCCTCGACTCCCGAGGTTTGCATATCGGTGCCGGAAACTCCCCGGACGGACGCCCGGGTCGCGTCCGGCATAAAAAAAGGAGTTTGCAGCGTTCCATGGTTCGTACGCAACGCTCCCAGACGAGCCTTTCCCTTCGCTTGCTTGTATGAAAACATATTCTTACGGAACAACGACATACGATCCGCCTGGAATGCTCGTATCTTCCGGCAGAGCGGTCGTCTTTGCGCCCCGGTCTATGCGGATTCCCTGCCGAGTGAAGAGGTCTTCGGCTTCGAGAGTAGCGCTCGTTATGATAGCAGGAGACTTTCCTACCTCGTTTTGACCCGGGTTGAGAGAGAATTGGAGCGCGACTTCCCGAACGCTCGCCCGTCCGCCCAAGATGCTTCCGATATCCCAAGTCAACTGCCCTGTCCGGTCGTTATAGGACACCGTCTCATTTTCCGGGTATCGTTTTCCAGTATAGCGAACGCCCGTGGGGATAAGCATCGATACCTTCGTCTTGGCAATGTCATTGAGAAAGTTCGTTACCCTGAAGCGCAGGGTGTAGGTGGTCTCCGCGCCTACCTTAGGCGGGATAGGACCCGTGTTTCCGATCACGCTGTCGAAATAAAAGCCGGATATCTGGAAATCGACGATGGAGCCGATGCGGACATCCAGAAGATTGCTCGAGATGATCTTGTTGGTCGGGGAAGCAAAGGGTATATCGAGACTATCTATCTTCGCCACCGTACGGATGGAAAGGTGCTTCCCCGCCTCCGTATTCACCGCGATATCCTTGCGCACCGGAACCGAAAAACTTATTTCCCCGCCACTGTTCGGCTCAAGCCGGGCGAGAGACGGGATATCGGATGCCCTCCAGGTGATAACGCTCTTTGCCGTATCGTAATGCCCTCCTGTCAAAAAAAGCTTGGTCATATCGAGCAGCGCCGCGTTTATTTCGAGGGTGACGATGACATCCCGCAAACCCACCGACCCCTCATTCTTATATTTGAGTTCATACTTGAGCGTATCGCCGGGGTTTACCGACACATCCGTCTTTCCATTGACTGTCTGAGTGATCGTCAAGGGCGGAGTCACGATACGGGTTGTCCGCTCGTTCTGATCATACGAAATAAAGGTCTCATCCCCTTGCAACACTCCGAGCGCCACGCGAATCGTTTTTGCCTGATCACGCGAGCCGATAAGCAGTCCTTGCACCCTGATTTCCCCGCTTGCATGAGGCAAGAGATTGCCGATGCGCCAAAGCGAATCATTCTCTGACGCTTTCGGCTCCGCTCGGTTAAACCGGAAACCGTCCGGGTACTCGGCCTTCACGCGGATATTTGAAAATGACAGGTCGCTCTCATTGCGATACGAAATCACATATTCGACCTCGTTCCCGGAAGCGGCTTCCTTCGGCGCGACCACCTCTATGACGATAGGCGACGACGCCAGTGTCACCTCGTATTTAGCCTCTTTTTCAAAACGGCTTGACATGCCGGCAGGCATATAGCTTATGGTGCTCTTAAGGCCCACGACCGTTCCCTTGGAACCATAGAACTTTCCGGAAAATCTCACTTCACCTTGGCTTTGACCCGCTATGTTCTCAACCTTGAAGATCGCCCTATTCCCCTCTATCGCCTGGCCCTCTTTTTTTTCGGGCGTAAAAGTGTTCGGAAAAACCACGGCAAGCTCGACATCGGATGCCGAAAGGATATTCTTATTCTCGTATCGGATCGTATACTGGATAGTTTCGGCACTCGCAACTTCCGACGGTCCGACGATCTCAAGCGTGATCCGAGAATCATCAAAGAGCATTCCCCGAAAATACGCGAGGTTCCCGATTACGACGAAAAAAACCAAGGACGCCATCGCGACAATGATCCACTTCCATTTGGTGGCGAAAAATTCACCCATTTTTGAAAAAGCGTCCTTTTTCACCTCATGCTCGGCAATCCCCCAATTATCATCAGCAAAATCGATACCTGCGCGCGAGCCCTTGGCTCCGGGATCATAATTTGTCTTTTGGACGCGATCATCCGAATAATCACGACGATAAATATCCTCATTCAGATCTTTCAGGCTCATACGCGAAAATAAACGGGTTGATTTTTCTTCAAGAGGCATCCTACTTCAGCCAGTATACCAAAAAAACAGCTGATTGCCGAAATCGCTTTCTACCGCGTGATGTATCGGAAGAACACTGATCGGGCCTGTGAAAGCTGATTCATATCCGCGGCGGAGAGACGAATTTTCCGAAATGTCGCCAATCGATTGGCGAAAAAGAGCCGCAAAACCTTTACGACATTTTCGCTCACGGCAAGAGCGTACTGATCCGCGTTATGAGCAAGGATGATCCCGCCCGCTTCCGGGCTTATGGCATACTGTTTCCCTGATCCGAGCTTCTCGCCGGAAACCGCGCATATCCCGGTTTCAAGATGATACCCGAGCTTCGATGCGAGCTGAAAGAAGAAACCCTCCGCGAGAAGCGCCGCTCGTTCCTGCTCCCCGCTTTCCACCAGGCCATCGAGCAAGAAAAGATATTCCCGCAAGAGATCGAACACTTCCTCGTCAGGCTCTTCAAGCCCTATCAACCGATCGAACATCCGCACGCTCTCGGTCGCGAGCAGAAGCGTGTCGAGATCCGAGCGGAGATTGGGAAATGTTTCTTCGGTGATGGCTCCCGTGATGCGCCCGATGCCTCGCGTCCGGACGATGGCGACATCGGAGAGCATGAGCGTCTCAAGCGAGGAAGCAAGCTTGGCCTCTGGTTTTCGGACGCCGACGCCTTTCGACTGCACCTTTCCTTTTTCTCGGGTATAGAAAGTATACAAGCGGTCCGTTTCTCCCACCTCTTTCTTCCGTATGACAATGGCGGTGAATCGAAGCTCCATTATGCTCGTTTCAAAGAAAAGCTGAATGACTCGCCCTCAATCTCCACAGCCTGCTCGTATTCGGCGGAATCGAGTTCGCCTTCCCCTATCGAGAGGGCAAGAATTTCCTTCTGGATCATTTCTTTCAACTCCGCGTTTTCGAAAACTTTATCCTTGCCGCTATAACCCAGCGCGATGCGATCCTCCACATTAAAACCGGCTTTCTTGCGCCCTTCCTGGATAGCTCGGATGATTTCCCGCGCCTCGCCTTCGAGTTTCAATGCTTCATTGAGTTGAAGATCAAGATGCACATCGTCGCCAAAAGAATCATCGATTTTATATTCCTTCACATTCAATTCATCCGTAACAATCATTTGAAGTTCCGGATCAATAGACCGGGCGCTCACGGATCCAAGAGGCTGACGAACTTTCATTTTACCTTCAGCTCGAACCTTCAGTCCCATCGTTACGATAAAGCGCGCATGCTTCATCTCCTCGTTCAGCTTCTCGTCGATGAGTTTTGCATTCGCTTCTGGAAAATTAGCCAGATGCACTGATTCTTCATTCGTCAGATTCCGATAGATTTCTTCCGAAAGAAACGGCGTGAACGGCGCCATCACTTTTGAGAGTGTCACGAGCACATCATAGAGCGTCTGATATGCCTGTTCTTTATCGCTATCGTTCTCACTTTTCCAGAAACGCTTGCGGCTCCGGCGGATATACCAGTTCGAAAGATGATCGACGAACGGCGCGAAAGCGCGTGTCGCTTTGGAGAGTTCGTAACGCCCCATAGCCCCATCGACTTCCCGGATCAAGAGCTGCAACTCGGAAAGGATCCATCGATCCAAAATATTTTCTGAAACCTGCGCGTCTTTTTTCGGCTCCCAACTATCAATCGCGGCGTAAGTCGTGAAAAACGAATAGGAATTCCACAGCATCCGGAAGACATTGCGGCTGACATCCGTGAGTTCCCGCTCGGAAAAAGTAAGATTCTCAGCCGCGACTACCGGCGAGGAAAGGAGATAGAAACGGAGCGCATCCGCGCCGTATTTCTCGATGACCTCCATCGGATCGGCATAGTTCTTGAGCTTCTTCGAGAGCTTTTTTCCGTCATCTCCGACGATGATGCCGTTTACGATGACATTTTTGAAAGCGGGACTTTCTTCGAGGGCGACTCCGAGAATGTGCTGATAGTAAAACCACGCTCGCGTCTGATCGATACCCTCGGCGATGAAATCAGCAGGAAAACTTTCCTCGAAGCGCTCCTGGTTCTCGAACGGATAGTGCGCCTGCGCGTACGGCATCGAGCCCGAATCGAACCAGGTATCGAGCACATCGGGAATCCGTTTCATCGTCCCGCCGCACTTCGCGCACGGCAGCGTGATTTTGTCCACGACATGTTTATGCAGGTCCGCAATCTTCTGGCCGCTCGCCTCTTCCAGCTCAGCTATCGATCCGAAAACCCGCATCTCTCCGCAGTCGCATTTCCATATCGGCATCACGGAGGCCCAGTAGCGCTGACGGCTGATGGACCAGTCGCGCGCGCCCGAAAGCCACTTGCCGAAGCGACCCTCCTTGATATGCGAGGGCGACCAGTTGATGTCCTCGGCAAGTTCCAATGCCCGATCTTTTATGTTCGTCACGGCGACGAACCACGAAGAAGTGGCGTAATTGAGGAGCGGCGTATCGCAGCGCCAGCAGTGCGGATAGCTGTGCTCGTACTTTTCTTTCGCGAATAAGAGACCCTTATGCGCCAGATATTTGATGATTTCTATGTCCATCGCCTGCGGATTCTCCTTCGACTTCACCTGCATCCCCGCGAAATCAGTCACTTCATCCTTCGTCGTGCCATCCATTTTCACATGCTGGACAAAGGGCAGCTGTTCTTTCTTCCCAAGCTCCATGTCATCTTCGCCGAATCCGGGCGCGATATGTACGACCCCCGTGCCGTCTGTTGTCGTCACAAAGTCAGCGGCGTAGACTTTCCAACCGTTCTTATGATTCTCAAGGCTTCTATCTTTGGAGTAATAATCAAACAACGGTTTGTATGATTTACCGAGGAGGTCGGAGCCTTTCAATTCCTCAATTTCATATTTAGAAAATACTTCGGACTCCGTTTGTTTCGAATCGTATAAGTCTTTTTCAAAATCAGTGGCGTTGTTTATTAATGATTGGATGTTTCCAAGATTTCTTTTGAATGCATCTTTAGAGAGAATGTACTGCCCCGGTTTCTGGATAAAATCTGTGAGTTTGTCACCAAGCTCATAAGCAACTGCACCCGCTGCTTGGCAATGAACATTCTTAACTTTCACATAGTCAATATCCTTCCCGACAGCCAAAGCGACATTCCCGGGAAGCGTCCACGGCGTCGTCGTCCAAGCTAAAACATATGTTTTAGCTTGTCCGCCTTGGGAGGACAGACTTCCATTTGTCCCCGACTCATCAATCAATTCGAACTTTGCGACCACCGAAAGATCTTTCACATCCATATACCCCTCAGCCACTTCCGACTGCGACAAGGTCGTCTCGCAGCGCGGGCAGATATGCATCGTGCGATAGTTCTCGTAAATCAATCCCTTGTCCCAGAGCGATTTGAACACCCACCAGACAGATTCCATATAGTCGCGATCCATCGTCTTGTAGGCATTATCCATATCGGCCCAGCGACCGAAGCGGCGGATGACTTTTTTCCAGTCAGCTACATACTCGAGCACTTTGGAACGACACATCTCGTTGAATTTCTCTACGCCCAATTCTTCGATCTCTTTCTTGTGCATGATGCCGAGCTCCTTTTCGGCGACATTCTCGATCGGCAATCCATGGCAATCCCAGCCCCATTTCCGCTCGACTTGGAAACCTTTCATCGTGAAATAGCGCGGCACGGTGTCTTTGATCGCGCTCGCCACGATGTGCCCGTAGTGAGGGGTGCCCGTCGCGAACGGCGGTCCATCGTTGAAGCTATACATCGGCTTCCCCTCACGGTTCGAAACCGACTTCTCAAAAATCTTTTCCGCATCCCAAAACTCGAGGATGCCCTCCTCCATCTTCGGGAAATTCATCTGTGTCTCGACTTTCTTGAATGGCATAGTTTGTAGATAAATAAAACATCCTCAGCACAAAAATTGCGCTAAGGACGATAAGATATCGTGGTACCACCTTGCTTTTCCGCTCTTTCAAAGAAGCGCGGACTCATTCACAGCTGTTACGGGCTTATCCGGCGGAGTCTACTGTGTCTCGCCGTCTTCGACGGACATTTCTTTCCGCGGCTCCAGAGTGATTCCCCCTCCAGAAAAAAGAGGGCTCCTTCATCGCCTTTCGCTACCGGCTACAAAAATATACTAGTACGACTCAAAAGAAAAATCAACTCCTATGGCGTGAGGTTTCGCGGCGATACTCCTCGGCCCGCTTCGCCGAAGCATTCCGATGAATGATCTCATCGCTCCTGATCGACACGAACAGATCGTACTCGCTCTCCACATGCCGTCCGTAAAATTCAAGAAAGTTGCTTTTCACCGCCTTTCCCTTCATTTCCTCGCCATACTCATCAAGAAAACGATCGTACTGCGAGAAAGCGTGGCTCTCGAAAAGATAATTGAGTTCGAGCGCCGACCGGGGGTGAAACAGGTAAAGAAGCGAGGAGGAGACGAAGTAGAAAAAGGAGAAAAAGAGCGGGATCATGGTATGGCGGATGATACTGTCTTGGCCATACTTCCGCGCAAGATCGCTTAAAACGACGACATGCATCGTTTCATTGTCCTGCGAGGCATGGCTGAAGTACGAAGTGCGCGAAAGCTCAATCGCTTTCCCTTCATTGGAATAAAATATCGTAAGAAGCATATAACTCATCACCTCCCACGATTGATACGGAATCCGAGCGATAACCTCGACGGCTTTGAATTTCCCGTACGACGGCGCCTCTCCATAAACGGCGGCACCCGCGCCTACAAGAAGTTTCCCCAAAATGCGCGGAATAAAACCCACATGAAAGGCATCATACGGCTTCTTATACTCATCAAGCGCCTTCGGATCTTTCAGCGCCGACACGAGTGCTTCATGTTCATGGTTGATCATAGGTCTTTTTATATAACCGTCAGTTTTTTTGAAGAGCGCGGTCACGAGCGCGAGAAGGCACCCTTCCATACCACCTTTGTACAAGAGCCTTTCTTAGGATACC
The DNA here is from genome assembly GCA_937864125.1 of uncultured bacterium. Taxonomy (GTDB): domain Bacteria; phylum Patescibacteriota; class Minisyncoccia; order Moranbacterales; family UBA1568; genus JAGOTT01. Next base: position 11,949 of record CALMHZ010000058.1, on the reverse strand, counting down.
AGCCACTCGCGGATTCCGCGACATTCTCTCCGAGAAGAAGCCCGTGGAGCTGCTCCAGCGGATCGCCATGCGAGACGATGATAACGGTTTTACCGGAATACTTTTCCGCGATGTCGTGGAGGAGGCTTTTGAGGCGGATGCGCATGCTCTCGAAATCTTCAACCCCGTCACTGCCGTCGGTTCTCACTCGCCCGACCGAAGAAGGATATTTCGCAAGGAGATCTTCTATCGGCCCGTTATTGAACATGCCGAAATCAGTCTCGCGAAGGCGCTCGTCGAATTCAATCGACAACCCCTTTTCCCGCGCGATGATCTCCGCCGTCTCCCTCGTCCGGCGGATGGGCGAGCTTATGATCGCCTCAGCCTCAACCTCCGCAAGGTCGTGCGTCGCCACTCTCACTATCTGCTCGCGCCCCTTTTGCGTAAGCGAATAGGTATCCGTTTCCGGATAGGAATTCAGGATGTGAAGGACATTGTTTTCCGCCTCTCCGTGGCGCACAAGATAGCAAGTGATTGGTTTTTTATCCATACGGCGCAAAGACGAGATTATCTGTCAGAAAATTGCATCAACTATGTTGGAAACCGTATAGGCGACCGAATCGATCGGACCGGACCCTATAAAACGGAGCATCGCCCGCACATCTATCACGAGGGCCGTGGCGAAAAACGCGGCTGTGGGTATCACGACTTTCACCGCGAATAAAAAAACCTGTTCGTCCTCTCCCCGTTTTTTCAGCATATCTTTTCGTGTGTTTTTTACTTTCCGCTCGCCCCTACATCCTTTCCGGCGCCTCGATTCCCATGAGGGAAAGTGTCTCTCCCAAAACGATTTTCCCCGCTCGGATAAGCTTCAATCTTGCAGCGGAAAGCGGCTTGTTTTCCGTATCCAGAACCCGGCATTCATCATAAAACGAATGCAAGGCATCGGCGACTCTCATCGCGTACTGCGGCAACCGATGGACGGAAAAATCATCCGCCACGATCTCGATAAGCTCGGGGAAAAAGGACAATTCACGAATGAGCGCGCGTTCTTTCGGATGGACAAGAAGGGAGGGATCGCCCGCAGTTTCCCTAAACCCTTCCACTTCCGCTTTCCGCAAAATGCTGCACAGGCGCGCGTAGGCGTACTGGACATAAAATACCGGGTTCTTCTGGGATCGCTCCTCGGCGAGACTGAGATCGAAATTCATATGCGTCTCCGGCGCGTACATGAGGAAAAAAAACCGCGCCACATCATGACCGACTTTTTCTATGAGCTCATCGACCGTCACGACATTTCCCGCGCGTTTGCTCATGCGGACCTCTTTTCCTTCCTTCACCACTTTGACCAATTGGACGAGGATAAAGTCTATTTTCCCCGAAAACCCGAGCATGCCCGCCGCCGCCCGGAATCGGGCGACATAGCCATGGTGATCGGCGCCCCAGACTTCAATGATATGATCGAAGCCACGATCTATCTTCTGCAGGATATAGCCACAATCCGAAGCAAAATAGGTGGTAATCCCGTCTTTCTTCACAAGCACTCGATCTTTGTCATCCCCGAAATCCTTGGTATGGAGCCACAAAGCGCCTTCGGATTCATAGGTGAAATTTTTTTCCTTGAGGAGCGCGATCGCTTTCTCGACATAGCCTTTTTCGACAATGTCTTCTTTCTCGGAAGTGAATGTATCGAAATCAACCCTCATTTTTTCATGAAGTGTCTTCTTGATCATTTCCTCCAGGATGAAGGCCGCAGCCCATCGCCCCGTCTCCTCTACCGTTTTCTCCTGATTGCGTAAGGCCAATTGCTCGATATATTCCCCTCCATACACCGCTTCGCTGTCAGCAAGGACGCTGTGTCCGAGTTTCATGATCTGTTCTCCGGCATCGTTCACATAGTATTCGTTCGTCACCTCATACCCGGATTTCCGCAGAATGTTCGAAAGGGTATCGGCATAAAATCCGCCGCGCCCGTTGCCGACGGAAAGTGGTCCGGTCGGATTGGCGGAAATGAACTCATTGCTTACTCGCGCTCCCTTTCCCTTGTCACTCGAACCGAATGACCGGCCTTCCTCGAGTATTTTTTCGAGAGAAGCCGCAAGTGTTTTCTGGGAAGCGTGGAAGTTGATATGACCCGGTTTCACGACTTCCACTTTCTCGACCTCTTCGCATGACAATTCCTGTCTGATCATTTGAGCCACCTCGAGCGGAATCTTTTTGGACTCTTTCGCGATGATCAAGGCGATATTCGCCGTATATTCGCCGAATTGTTCGTCTTTCGGCCGTTCCACGCGAATCTGGGGCAAGGGGAATAAGGGCAATACCCCCGATCTTTGCAAGGAAGACAAGGCTTCTTCTATTTTTTTCTCCAGTATCTCTTTCATATTCCTCATCGTAGCGTAAAAAAGGCAAAGGTGAAAGATTCAGCCTCGTTTTATGGCGATTCTCGTACGGAAAACATTCGTATTCTTCGGAACCTTTCGGCCTTTCCTTAGCACGACCCGTTCTGCCTCCGGAAGCGAGGCGACACCCGCGCATTCCACGCTACAGCACCCGGAGAATTTCTCCTGACAGGAAGCGCACTGGATGAACAAGAGATTGCACTGCTCGTTGCGGCAATTCACATAAGAATCGCACGCGCCTTCGCACTGATAGCACACCCCGAGCACATCATCCGTGATCCGCTCTCCCAGGCGATTGTCGAATACGAAGTTCACTCCTTTGAATCGCGAGGGAAGCCCTTCCCGATCGACTTCATGCTTGTAATCGATAATTCCGCCATGGAGCTGATACACTTTCTTGAAGCCGTTATGGCGCAGGTACGCGCTCGCCTTTTCGCAGCGGATTCCGCCCGTACAGTAAAGCAGCACCTCTGTGTCCTCTTTCCCTTTCAGGGTTTCCAACACCACAGGCAGTCCTTCCCTGAATGCGAAAACATCCGGGCAAAGCGCCCCCTCGAAGCGTCCGATTGCCGATTCGTAATTATTCCGCATATCAACCACGGTCGTTTCGGGCTTTTGAGAAAGCTCGTTCCACTGCCGCGCCCCGAGATGCGTCCCGACATCCGTCACATCGTACTCCTCGGACTTCAATCCGTCCGCTACGATCTGCTTGCGCACCTTGATCGTCAGTTTCCAGAATGCAGTATCTTTCTGCTCGACTCCGATCTTAAGTGGAACTTCCTCGAACTCCGCGTGTGCATACAAGGCCGCTCGAAAGGCTTCAAAATTCGGTTCCGGAACGCTCATCTGTGCATTGATGCCCTCGCTTGCAAGATAGATCCGCCCAAATGCCCCGAGCTCGGACCACTCGACAAACAGCTTGTTGCGCCATGCCGTAGGGTCGTCCAAGATGACATACCGATAAAAAGAAAACACCACGCGACGAAAAGGCTCGTGATTCAAGCGTTCCAAAGCGTCGGCCTTGCCGATATGATTCCGCAACTCGTGAAGTTCGTTTCCCATACATTTCCTCCCCATCGTACCGCACTAGAGCCAAAAATGAAAGCGGTTATGTGGACAGAAAAAGAATAATACGCTGAGATATTTTATAAAAATTCTCCGAAAAAACCATTGGATGGAACGGCGCGACAGGCACAGTCGTGAAATTTTTCGCGGCTTATATCAATCGTGCCAATATTCCTACAATCCAAAATTTTGTTTCAGTCTCGTCAGCGTACCTCCGTTACGAGCAGTCTCGATATCAACTCCTTGCTTTCGGGCAAACAACTCATCCGCATATCGAGCGGCTTTCCGCCTTTTATACATATTATAAAGCTTCACTCCTGCCCACGCGCCAGCCGCTACCGCGGCTATTGCCGGAGTGGCATATATGGATGCCTCTATGGCTGGACCAAGCCAAGGATTGGAAGCAACCACTGCAGCCATTCCTCCTTCTATACCAACTGAAGCACGCATAGCAATCATAAGACCGGATCCAGAAAGAACTGTCGCAATACCTCCAGTAAGGGCGATGTTCTCTTCGACCTTATCTTGGTTAAATTTTTTCAACCATATGTTATGGTACGCATTATCCACAATAAAATTTCCATTTTCATCAATCATATTTTCTCTGCGAAAATCCTTCTTGCGCTCCTTGCCGAGACATCCATTCAGCTTCTCAAGCAACGACTCCTTCGATTCCTCTTTCCGCTCTCCGGAGAAAAATGACTTTACCTTATCGAGAAATCCCGTCGCAGATTCACTCTTTGAAACATTTTCCGCCAGACGCGGCACCCCTTCAACCTTCTCCTGACTGGCTGATTCTTGGACTACCCTGGCCTCAGGATCATCAAGATCTCGAAGCTTTTCCACGAGCACATCCATTTCATCAGCCGATTTGGCCTCCAGCTTCGCTATGTTAGGCATCTTCCCGAGTCCTTTACCAGCATCCTCAGTCGCTATATCAAGAGCACCATTAATCAGAGAGGCGTCCTCCACATCCTTTTCATTGGGTCCGGCAGGGGGGATTGTCAATTCCTGATCCGCTTGAACAGGAGACAACTCTGATGATGTCGTTTCAAGGGTGGCATCTTCTCCCAAGATCTCCGCCCGAAGTTGTGCAGCTTCGGCCGCATCTGCCTCCGCCTGTGCCGTGCGATCTGCCGCCAGCACATTGTGTTCCTGGTCCATCAGGGTCGCCTCATCAAATGCCTGGCCATGAAGTTCGGCTTTCTGCGATTCGAGAGCTTGCTTCTCCGCTGCGAGCGAGCGCAACGCTTCGGTAGACACCTCTCCCCTTGCGGCACTCTTGATATCCTTGATTCCTTGTTCCGTATCCTCGTATGCCTCCTTCGAATACGCCGGCTGTTCTCCGAATTTCATACAATTGTTTTGCTCATCGTTTAATATCTACTTCGCCTTCATTTTATCTCCCTCCGAGGCTTTTCGTAAAAGAAAAACTTGATACTTCATACCTGATACCGCATACTGATATCACGCTTATGAAAATACTCGCTGTCAACAAACGGGCATCATTCGACTACGAGCTCATGGATCGCTATGAAGCCGGTTTGGCATTGACCGGAGCCGAGGTGAAGTCGGTCAAGACCGGTCATGTGAGCTTGAAAGGCGCGTTTGTCACCGTCAAAGGAAACGAGCTTTTCCTCACCAATTCCTTCATTCCCCCATATGTCCATGCGCACAAAGATACCCGCCATGAGGACACCCGCTCGCGCAAGCTCCTCCTCAAGCGCTCCGAAATCCGCTCATTGATAGGGAAATCCCGAGTGCTTGGCTTGACACTCATACCCCTTCGATTGTATACTCGGAAGCAGCTCATAAAGCTGGAATTTGCCGTTGGAAAAGGAAAAAAGAGCTATGATAAGCGCGAAAGCATAAAGAAGCGCGAGGCCGGAAGAGAGATGGGCCGAGCAAGACGCGAGCGACCATAGTCTATTTCACGGTCCTATTTAGAGAATCCCCTTCTCTACCCTACAAAATCGTGCAAGGTGGAGAAGGGGGTTGTATAGATTCGACAGCGCGTTCATTCAAAACCGGCAAGCCGATGCGGGAACAACATCGTAAAAAATTCCCAATCACGATATCTGCCAACATCGTATCAAAGGTGAAGGCGACGATCGCTTCGGCGTTCGCCCCGTCCTTCGCTTTCGCTCGCGCCTAATATTCGCGTGAGTCATCGGTTCCTTGACGCTCGATAGGGGGCGACCGGTGTCATATAATCGAGCGGACCATATATATCTTTCCTTCTTTCCTGTATATGGCCCGGCACAGAAAAAAGGCTCGAGAAAAGGCTTTTGAACGCTTTCCTGCTTTTCTCGTGCACATGAAAGCGATCTACGCTTGTAGAAGGTTTTGGAAAAGCACGATCTGGACATGGGTGCGATTCCCATCAACTCCACACCTAAAATGAGAAATCATGCGAAGAAGACGACATAACAGACCAAAACCGAAGCCGCAAGTCGTCATACGATTCCGCTCGAACGAGCAGATCCTCGCTCCGACCGTTTTTCTCATCGGGGTCGATGGGGAGCCGCTCGGAGAAATGCCGACGGCCGACGCGCTTGCCAAAGCCCGGGCGGATGATCTCGATCTCATCGAAGTCTCTCCTCAGGCGACGCCTCCTGTGTGCAAGATACTCGAATACGGAAAATTCCAGTATCAGCAAACGAAAAAGGAGCAGGCGTCAAAGAGCAATCAGAAGAAAGTCGATATCAAAGGGATACGCCTCTCCATCCGGACCGATGTGCATGACCTTAATTTCAAGAAAGAGCAGGCGGAAAAGTTCCTCACGAAAGGCCACAAGGTGAAGATCGAGATACTTCTCCGGGGACGCGAGAAGGCGATGCCGGAACGGGCCAGAGCGGCCGTCGATGCCTTCCTCGCGACGCTCACCATCCCCTACCGGGTGGAAGAAGAGCTCAAGAGGTTCCAAAGGGGGTTCAATATCCTCATCGTTCCAGAATAATCAATCACGCAACATCATGAAGCAGAAGACCAAAAAATCAGTCAGCAAGAAAGTCAAAGTGACCGGGAGCGGAAAGATCACCCGCCGGTCCACCGGCCACAATCATTACAATTCCCGAGATACCGGTAACGATACGCGGAAGAAGCGTCGCGGTCATGATATCGCGGTGCGGCAGGATGAGAATAATATCAAGAAAGCCATCCCCTACGCATAAATAAGAAATCGGATAAGGAGCGTGGGAAAAGAGGCGCGTCACGCCACTGCCCTTACGGCACCTGTCAATCCATTAAGAACATCCTATGACTCGAGTGAAGCGCGGCGTAATGACAAAAAAGCGCCACAAAAATGTACTGGAAGCCGCCAAAGGCTACCGATGGGGCCGGAGCAAACTTTTTACGAAGGCCAAAGAAGCGGTCATGAAGGCCGGCAAATACGCCTATCGGGATCGCCACAACAAAAAGCGTACCTTCCGCCGACTTTGGATCACCCGTCTTAACAACGCGCTCCGTCTCCACGGCGTGAAATATCGGGAGTTCATCGCGCTTGAAAAGGAAAAGAGTATCGAGCTTGATCGGAAGGTACTCTCGGAACTTGCCATGAAGCAACCGGAAGCCTTCAAAACTTTCATCGAAAAGGTAAAGTCGCTATAAACTCTTTCGAGATGACGCAAAAAATCTCCGCCCTACGAAGCGGAGGTTTTTCTTTTCTTTTTCAGGAATTTCTTTCGGAAAAAGACGACGAGAAGCATGCCCAAAAAAATACCGGTTCCATCGAATAGTATATCGGTCACCTTCCCTTCCCGGCCCGGAACGAAAATCTGATGCGTCTCATCGAGCACTGCGTAGGACAAAGAAATCGTCGCGGAAAGAAGGATCACGAATCCGTTTTTTTCTCGGGGAAGGAAAAGCCGGAGAGCGTTCCACGCGAGCAAAGACAGAAGGAAGAACTCGAACACATGCGCGCCTTTGCGCTCCATATAAAGGAGGATGGGCATCTCATACTTGACCGGCGAACCCGGAAAGGAGGAAAGCATGAAAATAACGGCCATCCATGCCACAGCCAAAAACGCGGCCATCTCTCTTTCTCTGATGAACGACAAAAAGAAGGATTTCATACATTCAGTCGTGTTTCTTTTTTTCCCTGGCTTCCCGAAGCAATGAAAAAAGAGCATGGAAGGGCAGCCATATCCACAAAGTCGCCCGAAGGAATTTATCTATCGTCTGGTTCATAAAAGACATTAATCCTGGATTTCTACGTCTTCCCCGGCTTTCAAGCACTGCGTTATATCATACACCACATCTTTTTTTTCGACCACGATGCGCCATCCTTCTTTTTTCGCCGTAGCGAGGAGGTTGCTGTTCGGGTTGAAGGCTATCGGATGTTCGACGAGCCGCAGGAAACTTTCATCGGACTCCGTGTCGCCGATGCCATAGGAACCGGCAAGATCAATCTTATGTTCGTAGGCATACTGTTTCACGATCTCACCTTTGTTTTTTGAGGGCTCGAAAGAAGCGGCTCCCGTATAGAGACCTTTCTCGTCTTGTTCATACACGCTGCCATACACGAAGTCGAATTTCAGATATTTCTCATTATACTCCTCGACGATTTCAAGGGGCGATCCGGACACGGCCAGAAGATGAAATCCTTCCTTGCGGAATTTCTTGATAAGCGCTTCCGCAAAAATATAGGTGCGCTTCATATGGAAAGGGACGACGATCCGACTCGCTTCACGGACAGACTCCTCGGAACACCCTTTGATATGCTCCGAATACAGATCGACCAGCGCGCGCCGATAGTCCTCGTAAGTTCCCTCATGGGCAAGCCAGCCCGAATACACTTCCGTCAATTTCCGCCGTATCGAGTCCGGAAAAGCGCCTATCCACGAGAGCTCATTGATAAGCTCGAAATGAAGGTTCTTGCGGAAGATCGTCCCATCGATATCGAATATGGCGAGCTTTTTTTTCTTACTCATATTTTTGTACGCGTGAAATATCCGACGGATCCTACTTTCATGGGAGTCACCCCTTCTTAAGATACAGGCTGAAGTGCGACCCTACTCCCTGTATGCTTTCGGCCATGATGTCCCCTTCCATCTTTCGAGCCATTTCCCGAGCGATCCAGAGACCGAGCCCGGTTCCCGCTATCTTCTCATTCTCGCTTGTCCGTATCCGAGCAAACTTTCCGAAAAGCCGCCCCATGCCTTCCGGCGAGATACCAAGGCCCGTGTCCGCCACCGTCACGACCACCCGGTCATGCTCTTCCTTGAAAAAAATATCGATTTTCCCTTGCTTGGTATATTTGATCGCGTTCGAAAGCAGATTCGCTAGGATCTGTTTTGTCCGCTCGATATCGGCGGACACTTTCGGGGAAACTTCCTCATGGAGAGCAAGCTCCAATCCCTTTTCCTTCGCCTGCAGGGCATAATCCCGGGCCATGGGCCGCACCACTTCCAGGAGGTCAAAGGAAGTGATCTGAAAAGGGACGCGGTTCTGCTCCAATCGGGATACCTCCAAGAGATCTTCGACGAGCGTCCCGAGCCTTCCCAAGGTGGATTCCATATGCGCAAGATACTTCCGCTCCTCCGCAAGCGTCTCAGATGGAAGCTTCGTGCGCATACCGTCCCCGATCAGGTCCACATACCCCCGAAGGATGGTGATGGGGCTTCGCAGTTCATGGCTTGCCATGGAAATGAAATCATCCTTCATCCGATCGACTTCCTCGAGCTTGTTCGCCCGGATAGCATATCGTGAAAAACGCAAATGATTGAGCAGAAGAAGAAGCACGAAAAGCAAGGCAATCACCGTGACCGTATACACGCGAACGATGGTTCGTTGAATGAACGCGTCATTTTCAGCCAAAGAAAGACGGACGGATACCAATCCGAGCCGCTTTCCATCCTTGTCCTCGATGCGGCGGATCACATTCCAAAACCGTTCGCCTTGGTCACTGCTTAAAAAAGCGGATCCATCGCTGCTTTCCCACGCGATGACATGCCCTACGCTGTTCACTTCTTTCCCCTCTTCCGCTTCATCGGTCGATACCCACTGTACGAATCCTTCGCCCTCCTGCGACCGGGTCGCTATGGCAATAATGGCGATATCCTTCTCCTCTCCTTTCAGACGATTCATTTTTTCACGGAGCATTTCCGGATCAGAGAGATGCTCTTCGGAAAATACCGCGATCGTTTTCTCGATAAGCGAGGCTTTGTTCAAAAGCAGACTGTTCGTGCTTTCTTCAAATTTCTGGATGGAATAATAGGTATTGCCGAAGATAGCGAGCGTCACCGAAACCACCAAAAAAACCGAGTAAAGAACGACCGGATTCTTGCGAAGCGACTGGAAGTATTCGGATGCCACCCTATTCAATCGAGACATGCTATTTTTCGGAAGGCTTACGCGCATCGGATCCCGAGCGATGGACGACGATGGTAACGACGAAGACAATAGCGAGGAATGCCAGCAGCACTCCCGCAATAATATACTGCGTAAGCAGGCGATCGAGCGGCGACTTGCTCTCTATCGCGCCTTGCGTCCCGGCTGAAGCCGTCTCCATCGTGATAGCTTCCGCGGTCTTTACGAACGGAACCGCGGGAGAAGTCGCGGTAACTCTCCCGATATTGTCCGTCACCGCGACATAGACCTCGTGATTGCCGTCTTCCAGGTCGCGGTCAAGCTCATAGGACCAGTTCCCGCTTGCGTCCGTCTTGACCACTATGACGATCGGATTGCTATAGACGAATACCGTGACGATCGAATTCGGCAAGCCGGTTCCGGAAAACTTTGTGATAGGTTGTCCGGTCTTTTCCGACCGCGATCGCTCGATTTTCCGCACCGTGTAGCGCGTGTCTTTTAGGCTGTCATTTTCCCGTATGATCGTGGTCTGCGGAGATTCGAAGATGATCTTATCGCTTTTGTCGCCCTGAGAATATTTCAACGGATCGAATCCGGCGCGGATCTCATCCCCGTCGGAAAACCCGTCGCCATCGGTATCGAGAACGGCGGGGTTCGTCCCCAGACGATCCTCCTCGGCATCGGACAAGCCATCTTGATCTCCGTCTTTTCCTACTTTTTCCTGATCCGGGACAAAAGATGCCGTAGAAACCCGCGGGATCAAAGCCTGGGAGCTCTCTTCGCTCTTGAGCGGGATCGCGACGATGACGGATTCGCTCGGAGCGGATTCGTTCTTCGCGATATCGCGGGCGACCACGGAATAAGTGTACTGCTCCCCCGGAATGGCGGTAATATCATCGTAGTAGAGGGTATTGAAGGTAAGCCCGATATTTTTCCCATCGCGATACACCATGTAGTTAGCCACGCCGACATTATCGCTTGATAGCCCGAACCGCACCCGCACCACGTGAGCGCCGAGCACTTCTGTCGATATGCCGCCGGGCGCGGAAGGGGGCGTTATATCGGTAGTACTGACACTATCCTTTGTAGCGGAAGGACTGGCGACATCCGAAGATAACTCACTTGCGGTGTAGACCTCTGCCTTTTGACTTGATGAAGAAACATTCCCCGCCGTATCGATCGCCACTATGGCATAAGCATACCTCATACCCGCTCGCACGGAGTCATCCTCGAAAGAGCGCGTTTTTGTCGTACCGATCAGGCGTCCGTCACGCACTATCCTGTACTGGGCGATCCCCACATTGTCGGATGCCTCTTTCCACCCAAGCTTCACATTCCCTTCAGCGTTCAGCGCGGCAGTCAGATTCGTCGGCGGTTTTGGCGCGATAACATCCGCGATTTTAAGCGAAGGCGCTGTTGCTTCCGATCCGCTCTCCTGTGAGGTTATGAAAAGAGACTGCGCGGGAATTACAACCTGAGTCTTGTTGCTCAAATTTGAAACCTGCGATCCGGTTCCTACCGCCCGAACGAAATAGACATAGGTCTCGCCAGGCTTCACATGCGAATCGATGTATTTTTGTTCGGCGGTAACCGCGATGGGATTCCCATTTCGAAATACCTCATATTGCCACGATGTGCCTGCGATGCCCTCATAGCGCCATGTCACGCGAACCGAATCCGGGCTTATCAATGTGGCTACAGCGTCAGATGGAGCCTGATATCCAAATGAAGCGATGGTCGTCTCTCCGAGTACGAGCTCGCTCGGCGATTGTTTAGCCAGCATGACGACAGATCCGAGAGCAAAAAACGCCACCGAAAGCAAGGAAAATAGGATTTTTATTTTCATAATTTATATAAACGGAACCGTCTTCATTGTATCCGTTTTCGAGGAATTTCGAAAGAGATCCTTTGCCGTTTCCCACAAGGCTGGATATTCTTTTTTCTCTTTCAACCAATACCACCATTCGGCTCCCCACAGATACACCTCGGGAAACTGCACCTGTTTCGCGTACCGCACGATATCACGCAACTGCTTTTCATCCATAGTCCGGAACTGCTCTTCCAAAGAAGCATCGGCGACCCATCCGTTCGCCCACGGCTCCGCCTGAAGCTCGATCACGATGAAGCGCTCCTGCGGCGACAAAAGTCGCGCGACCTTTTCCTTGAACCGGAAGAAATTCGGTCCGATGGGATA
>CALMHZ010000057.1 GCA_937864125.1 uncultured bacterium | reverse complement strand
CGCCCTGGTCCATCAGCGCCTCGATCGCCAGCTCGTCGGCATCGGAGAGCTTGTAGCCGTCGGGCCCGAACAGCTTGATGCCGTTGTCCTCGTAAGGATTGTGGCTGGCGCTGATCACGATGCGCACTACCCATGAACCGACCTCAACACGGAGGACCCCACTGGCTCACGCTGGGAGCCGTGGTTCTGGCCGCAGCGCTGGCGCTAGTGCTGCTACAACGAGGAACGACTTCACCGCCGGTGCAGGGAGCCTCCGACCCACAGCTCGGCCGGCGCGTCTACGCCAACTGCCAAGCCTGCCACGGCCTCGATGGTCGCGGCTTCATTTCCCGTATGCGCCACCATATCCGGATTGGCATAGTTTACCAGAATGAAATCATACTGCCCTTCTTCGATGGCCTTGATGACGGTATCGGTCACCTCGCTTGAGCTCATTTCGGGTGTCTGATCGAATTTTGAAACGGTGGGGGAAGGAATGAGGATCCTGTCTTCCCCCGGGAACGCGCGTTCTTTCCCGCCGTTGAAGAAGTAGGTGACATGAGCGTACTTTTCGGTTTCAGCTATGCGCAATTGTTTCTTGTTGGCGTTGGCCAGCACTTCGCCCAAGCTGTTTTCCACGGTTTCTGGAGGAAAGGCGATATGGGTTACGGGAAGATCCCGCTCATATTCCGTCATAGTGACGAACTGTATGTCGAGAAGCGAGGGACGGTTGAATTTTTCAAACCCCGGGAGCGTGAACGCCTTGGTGAGTTCGCGCGCCCGATCTTCGCGATAGTTGAAGTAAATGACCGCGTCTTTCGCCTCAACGATGGCTATGGGCTTCGAGTCCGAATCCACGATCACGCCCGGTTCGATGTATTCGTCGGTGGTATTTTTAAGATAGGATTGTTCGAGGTAGAGAGAGACATCGGTGATGGGTTCGCCCTTTCCTTCGGTCAGCATGAGGTAGGCTTTTTCGATGCGATCCCAGTTGTTGTTCCTGTCCATCGCCCAGTTCCGCCCGATGACGGACGCGATGCGGCCTACGCCGATCATATTCATTTCTCGTTCGAGGTCACGGATGTGCTGAAGGCCGGATGTCGGAGGGGAATCTCTCCCATCGGTGAAGGCGTGTACGAAGACTTTTTCCAGCCCCTGCTCTTGGGCCATCCGAAGCAGCGCCGAAAGCTGGTCTTTGCTTGAGTGTACCGATCCCGCGCCGACAAGTCCCATGAGGTGGAGTTTGCCTCCGGCATTTTTTACCTGTGTCATGGCGCTTAGGAACGCCGGATTCTTATAAAAACTTCCATCCTGTATGGAGAGCGCTATGCGGGGAAGATTCTGGTAAATGACCCGGCCGGCGCCCATGGTCATGTGGCCTACCTCGCTGTTGCCCGCGGTATTCCAAGGAAGGCCTACCGAGATGCCGGAAGCCTGGAGCGTGATGAGGGGATAGAATCGGTTGAGCTTATCGATGGTGGGAAGGCGCGCTTCTTTCAGTGGATTGCCTTGGGTGAATGAGCTCAGGCCCCACCCATCAAGAACGATGAGTACGAATGGTCGATACACAGTTTTTTGTTTATGGGATTTGTTTATCCGCAGTATAACATTTCTCCTTGCCTTTTGACAGCGCGGGGAAATCCTGATAGACTAGAGCGAGCAGTCTGTAAATATTAGTTCACTCCTTTTCTTGAAATAGCGGGGACGACAAGATTGAAAATTATGAAGGAACGCACTTTTTTGATGAAAAACATTCATATTACTCCCGGAATCCCATTCCGGACGCTTTTCTCTTGTTTATCGGATCTATAGGTTGTAATAGAGGCATCCGATTCTTCCTTGCTGTATCTTGCGCGGAGATATACGGCTATGGTCATCAGTGTAACTTTTTTGCTCGTCGGCACCATTGCTCTCGGGCTTGGTGCGGTGGCTGGCTATTTTGCGAGGCAGACGATGGCGAAGCGGGAGCTTTCTACCGCCGAGGGGCAGGTAGCGAAACTCGTGGAGACGGCGGAAAAAAAGTCCGCGGATCTCGTTTTGGAGGCGAAAAGCCGTTCCGTCGAGATATTGGAAGAGGCGAAGAAAGAGGCGAAGATGCGGGAGGAGGAGTTTCGCCGGCAGGAACGAAGGCTCGAAAAGCGTGAGGATGACCTCGAACAGCGCCTCGCGGAGACGGAGAAGGAAAAGCAGTCGTTGCCAGCGAAGGCCGCTAAGATCCGATCCATCCAAGACGAGGTGGAGAAGCTGCGGGCGGAGGAACAGGCCCGGCTGGAGCGTATCGCGAACCTTTCTTCGGAGCAGGCCCGCAAGGAACTTTTCTTATCGGTCGAAGAAGAGAGCAAGGATGCTCTCGTGCAGCGCATGAGCAGGCTCGAAAAAGAAGGAATGGCGGCGCTTGAGGAGCGGTCGCTCAATATCATGGCGACCATCATACAGAAGTATTCGCGCACCCATGTTTCCGAATTTACGACCACGACCGTGCAGATCCC
>CALMHZ010000056.1 GCA_937864125.1 uncultured bacterium | reverse complement strand
CATGAATTCCTGCAGGTCGAGGGAATTGTTGGCGTGGGCGCCGCCGTTGATGACGTTCATCATCGGCACCGGCATGCGCCGCGGCCCGCTGCCGCCGAAATAGCGGTAGAGCGACAGCCCCGACTCCTCGGCGGCCGCCTTGGCGCAGGCGACCGACACCGCGAGGATCGCGTTGGCGCCGAGCCGCGACTTGTTCTCGGTGCCGTCCAGTTCGACGAGCACGCGGTCGATGTGGGACTGCTCGGCGACGTCCAGGCCCAGGATCGCCTCGGTGATCTCGGTGTTCACGTGCTCGACCGCCTTCAGCACGCCCTTGCCGAAGAAGCGCTGGGCATCGCCGTCGCGCAGCTCGATCGCCTCCCGCGTGCCGGTGGACGCGCCCGAGGGCACCGCCGCGCGCCCCATGGCGCCCGACTCCACCAGCACGTCCGCCTCGACGGTGGGATTGCCGCGCGAATCGAGGATCTCGCGGGCGACGACTTCGACGATTGCGGTCATGCACCACCCCCTGGTTGGTTGCCGCCGATTTTACGTCCAAACACGGCGGCGCCGTCACAAATCGGGGTGGTGATGAGCTCAGAGCACGTCGCGCACGCCGCCGAAGTAGCCGTCGTAGCGGCAGAACTGGTCCTGGCCGCTGAACGTCGCGTTGAACCCGTTACGGCTCACGTCCACCTCGTTCATGGTGAAGGTCCCGGTGCTGCCGAGCGTGCAGCTGTAGGTGCCGCTAACGGTGCCAAGCCGCCCCTGGGGAGTGAAGCTGCCCGAGAAGGTGCACGTGGCGCTGGTGCCGGCGGCGTTACGGAAATCGACCCGCATCGACGCGCCGCCGCCGCCGTGCTGCACCGTCAGCAGGCCCGTGATGAGCGCGAAGCCGTTGTCCGCCGCGTTGCCGCAGCTCGAGGCGACCGCGGTCATCCCGCCGATGTAGCTCCCGGCGATGTTGTTCGGCCGCCAGGTCTGGCGCTGGATCGACTTGCTCACCGTGACGCCGTTGACCGTGTAGGTCAGCGTGCCGGCGTTCGGTCCCGAGAACGACACCGACATCGACCCCACTGCCGTGGGCGGCGAGCCGCCGGTCCACGGCGCGCTGAAGGCGGGCCCCGTGGTCTGGTAGAGCGTGCCGGAGAAGCTGCTGGGGCTGCCCTCGAGCTGGGAGGCGACGTACCAGCGGGCCGAGTTGTCCGTCCCGTACACGAAGAGCGTCGCGAAGAGGGTCCCGTATTGCTGGATGAGGTGATGGAGAAGCTGAACCTTCACAATGGCATGACGGCATTCGACGCGACGCTTGGAGGCGGCGGGCATACGAGAGAAATGCTTTCTCGGGTGCTTCCCGGTGGGAGGGTGATCGCGGTCGATGTGGATGAGAGCGCGATACGGCGTTTTATCGAGTCGGCGAAAGATGATACCGAACTCGCATCCGCCCTCGGGGATGGGCGATGCGTCGTAGTGCGGGATAATTTTTCCCGCATCGAAGAAACGCTCCGCGGACTCGGTATCGGAAAAGTTGACGCGATACTTGCCGATTTCGGTTTCTCCTCCGATCAGGTGGAGTTGCCTCATCGTGGCTTCTCCTTCATGACTTCGGGGCCGCTTGATATGCGGCTCAATCAAGGAGACGGTATGACCGCGGCGGAAGTGATCAATACGTATGACGAAGAGTCACTTACGAAGATATTGTTCCGATATGGAGGCGAGCTTAAGGCAAGAAAGATCGCACGGGCCTTGATCGCGCGGCGCGGCATGAAGCCGTTCGCTGAAACGACCGACTTCGCCGAGTGCATCAAAAGCGTTTTTTCCCCCATGGAGGCACGGCGCATGAAAACGCATCCTGCCACGAGGACATTCCAGGCGATCCGCATGGAGGTGAATGACGAGCTCGGCTCGATCGAAAGATTTATCCGCGCGGCGATACCTCTTCTTGCGCCTTCCGGACGCTTGGCGGTCATCTCTTTCCACTCCGGAGAAGATGCTCTGGTCAAAAAGATTTTTCAAGAGTTCGCGAAAGGATGCGTATGCCCTCGGGATTTTCCGGAATGCCGGTGCGGACAATCGTCTTCCATCCGGTTCGTTCCTCCGCGCTTTGTCCGTCCGAGCGGGGAGGAAATCGAAAAAAATCCGCGGTCGAGGAGCGCCACGCTCCGTGTCGTGGAGAAATTGAGGTGAAAAGCGTGCGGGAGAATTCCCTGAAAAGCAGGTGGCATGGAAACAGTTTGGTTCGAAAAAAAAACAAAAAAATACTATGAATAATCGTTCGCGTCTTTTTAGAAAAAAAGTGAATATTGAAGGAACGGCATCGTTCGCCGGTTCCGCACACCCGCTCTTATTGGTGTTTTCCTTCGGATTATTTCTTGCCGGCATCATCTATGTGTATGCCTTGAATAGGGGTGCGGTTCAGGGTTATGAGACCCGGACCCTCGAGAAGGAAATAGCCGAATTGAAGAAAGAGAATGCTCGGCTCAAGCTCTCCGAAGCGGAAGCGTTATCTCTGTCCGCGATAGAAGCCGCGGTAAAGACTCGGGAGATGCTGCCTGTGGAAAGGGTTCGGGTGGTCACGGATCGAGGTGCTCTGGCGGCGGCCCGCTAGCAGAAAAACCAATCATGAAGGGTATCTTCCTATGGTGCGAAAGCGTGCACATGTAACGGCTCATTCTTCCGAAGGGATCGACCCTTCTCTTCGCCGAATACGATTTCTCTTTCTTTTTATTTTCATTCTCGGGCTTATCGCTTTGGGACGCCTTTCAGTAGTCCAGATCATCAACCAGGATCGTTGGGAGGCGGCCGCGAAGGATCAGCAATCGGTTTCCGCGGAAATCCTTCCCGATCGAGGAGAAATTTTTTTCCAAGAAGGGAACACTACCTATCCGGCGGCGATCAATCGTGATTATCCGATGCTCTACATAGTGCCGCGTGAGATAGCCGATGTTCCCACCGTGGCCTCGCAGCTCTCCGCGATCACGGGGTTGCCCTTGGAGGGCGTGCTTCCGAAATTCGCTGATGCCGAGGATCCTTTCGAGGTCATCAAAAAGAAACTTTCGCCCGAGGAGGCATCCAAAATTCAGGCGCTTGATGCCAATGGCGTATATCTTTTGAATGAAAAGTATCGCTATTATCCCGGATCCGCCCTTGCCGCTCAGACTATCGGATTCGTGAGTCCCGAAAATGATGGGAAAAGCGAGAAGGGGCGATACGGGGTCGAAGCGACGCTCGACACCCTTTTGCGCGGGAAATTAGGAAGCGTCACTCAGGATCGTGACGCGGCAGGAAGATGGATCTCTACGGTAGACCGGGACATGCGCCCCTCGGAGGACGGGCCGGATGTGGTGTTGACGATCGATCGGGTCATCCAGCATGAGGTGGAGCGGATTTTACGCGCCGCGATAGAAAAGCATAGCGCGGATTCAGGATCGATAGTAGTCATGGATCCGAAAACCGGAGACATTCTCGCTTTGGCGTCCGAGCCGAGCTTCGATCCCAACGAGTATTCAAAAACTGAAGATTATGGCCGCTTTTTAAATCCCGTCATAAGTCAGGCTTATGAACCGGGATCCATCATGAAGCCTCTGACGATGGCTATCGGTATAGAAGAAGGCAAGGTGGCGCCGGATACCGAATTCACCGATCCGTGCGCCGTGGCCGTATCGGGCTATGTCATCAAGAATGCCGAAGACAAATGCTATGGGCGGTCATCGATGAAAAAAGTGCTCGAGGAGTCTATCAATACCGGGGTGATATTCGTGGAGCGGCTCGTAGGGAACGCGCGATTT
>CALMHZ010000055.1 GCA_937864125.1 uncultured bacterium | reverse complement strand
ACGCCAGCCTGTTGGTCTTTTTCTTTGGCGGCTACATTCCCTGTTGGCATATCTTTTTGCGAGCCTGAAAATGCAAAGTTGCCGGATGTATCGCTGTTCAATGAACTGCCTGCTGTTAATGTGTCGTTCCGTTGCGGGGGCAATGCGGGAAGCGTTTCTTCTTTTGTGTTCGCGGTCCCAGTTATCTTATTGACGCTGTTCTCTGCGCTAAAGAATATGAATGTCAATGCGCCGGCTCCGCATAAAAGAATGATGGCTGCGGCTACGCTTAGCCACCACCTGTTCCTTTTGAGGGGGATGACGCGGCTTGTACTGCCGGCGCGTTCCTGCAGGCGGCCATGCAGCTCGCGTGTATCAGCGGTTGCGGCCGCTGCGGTCATATGGGAATAGCCTTCCATGGCATCCGCAAGAAAGGGATCATCCATTGCCGCGCGTTCCATGGCGTGCATTTCCTGCGGGGATAATTTTCCCTGCCAGTAGCGGGCAATGTCTTCCGCCGAATAGTGTTTAATATTATTGTCGTCGCTGCTCAATGATCAATTTTTAGTTCTACTCCTGAAACTGTTTTATCCATGCATATCTTCAGGTTCCTTCGTCCGTTCTGTATAAAGCTTCGCACCTGCTTCCAGTCGAATCCCAAGGCCTCGAATACCGCGACGCTGCCTATCGGGTGCGCCTTGTTGTCGCTATCTATGGCGTAGACTCCTTCGGCATCGGATATGAGCGATCCCGGGCGGAAACCGATCACTTCTTCTTTCGGGGGAAATATTTTCAAAAGATCGTCATTGGCTGGAACGAATTCTGTTTCCGGAAAATAGGAAAGCGCCACCCTTTTGCTCAAGAAAGGCGAAAGGGATTCCTGAGAAAACAGGTAGTGCGTATCGCCCACGGTAAATCCACGCTCTTTGGAAGCGGATTGGATAGGATCGCCTTGCGGGTTGAAAAACGCGCGATAGGAGCGGCGGAGGGAGATGGTAATCGGTTCTTGCGGGAGCGGGGAGCTTCGTTCGAGCACGAGGGAGACATGGACGGAAGAAAATGTCCCCACCGTACCGGCAAATGTTCGGAGCGATGAGCGCGCTTGTATCCGGCCCTTTTTGAGGGAGTTTCCAGTTTGGTCTTGGGGTTCTTCGAAGGTATTCTTTGCCGTATCGGGATTTTCGAAGGAGAAAGTGAAATACTGCGAAGGGAAAATCCCTCTATAAACGAATACCCCTCCGAAGATGATAAAAAGAGAGATGAGAATGCCGCGAAGGAGGAAGTATTTCTTCCGAAGATGAGGCGGTACGAAACTGCTTGGATGAAAGAGGATCATAGGGAAGGTTTGAGCTCAAACAGGAGCGCTGACTGTTCGCTGTTTTTCAGTTGCGGCAGCGTTCTCGTGGTAAGCGGCAGGGACTCGAGACCGCTTGTCGAGAAGGATACCGCGGATACGAATTCGAAGCGCACGGGCATCGCCTTCCAGAATTCGAAATGTTCCGCGGGCATGAGGATATACACATGTTCGAATGCCTCTTTGTTTATTTTCGCATAGTCTTCCGGATTGAAGAAATAAAGAGCGTTCCTTTTGAAAAGGAACCGAAGCGGTCCGGCCGGGATGGCGTATCCGTCCCCTGTCGAGAGCCGATCTATCAAAAGAAGATCGCGATCGCCTACGGCCCGGGCGAGTGACTCCGTTTGAGCGAGCATTTCAGGATTTTCCCGGGAGAAAACCGTCCGGGTGGTCGAGGGAAGCTGCAGGGCTACGAAAAAAAGTGTCGTAGCGATAGCGACCTTCCGATGGAAAGGCATGTGGAGCCTTCCTGTCTTTTCAGGCTTCTCAGGAAATTTTTGAGAGAAGAAAAGCGCGAATGCTGTGACGGCGGAAAAAAGGAGGGTCGGCCAGAGCAGGGAGAGGAACCTCCGAAGCATCCAGGGATGGTCTTGGGTGATATTGGGATCAAG
This sequence comes from uncultured bacterium, assembly GCA_937864125.1. Lineage (GTDB taxonomy): Bacteria > Patescibacteriota > Minisyncoccia > Moranbacterales > UBA1568 > JAGOTT01. The sequence continues at coordinate 2,856 of CALMHZ010000055.1, read as the reverse complement.
GAAATAGAGGAAAAAAGGAAGCGAGAGGAGTGTCGGAACCAGGGCATGAAAGCACTTGTTTTTAAGAAGCCACAGTATTCCCATGAAGCCCGCGAGCATGATGAAGAAAAGCCCATAGGGAAGAAAAAGCGCGAAAAGAGAAAAGAAGGTCGTGACGGTTTCGGCCGACGCGTCTGCGGCACCCCCGGAGAGGGAATTGAAATTCTTGAGCAGCGCCTTCCCCATCATGGTGTAAAAAGGCAGATTCGCTGACGCGTTAACCGTAAGGATGCCCACGCCGAGCCAGGCCGGGGCGTAACGGAAGATCCACGGCCTATCCAACGCCAGCTTTTTCCCTGAGGGAGAAAATAACAGAAGGAGCAAGGCTATGCAAAAGACCCAGAGACCCTCTATCCGGGTCACCGCGAAATAAAGCGCGCCGAGGTATGAAGTGAGGAAAAAAACGGCTTTCCCTTTTTGCAAAAACAAGATGATGTTGAAGCTGGTAAAGAGAAAAAGAAAAAGGGCGAGGTTTTCCGTAAGCGTGAACTTGGCGAACCATAAGGGGAGGAATGACGCGGAAGCGATCACGAATGCGAGCGAGCCGTAGAACGCGCCGGCGAAGATCCGTACCAGAAAAAAAATCGAGAGGAGCGAGAGCGCGAGGAGGAGACCGTTCGCGATAAAAATTCCCGAAATGCCGAAAAGCGAGATGAAGGACGCGACCCAGGCGGTGTATCCGAGCGGGAATTGCGTAAGCAAGGCGCCCTTGGTATCGGTATAGAAGAATCCTGGAAAATTGAGCGCGCGGCCGGTCCCATAGAGAGGCGCCATGAGCTCGCTTGACGGATGAGCGAACGAAAGCTTCTCATGGGCGGCAAGCTCGAAAGCCGCTTCGCTTATGGATCCCTGATCTCTCCCGGAGAATACCGTGGGTTCGGCGAATGACATGACCCAGGCCGCGATGGAAAAACTTGCGATGAAGAGTGTTTTGACCGGCCAGGATTCGTTTCGGAGGAGGCGGGAGAGCGAGAGGCCTATGCCCAAGAGAGTGAATGCTCCGAACAAAGAAAGGAGGGGGCGAGAAAAAAAATCCGCCAAGACGAGCAGGTAGGCAAAAAATCCGAAGAGTATGAATCCAAGTCCGAAAAAGGAGAACTGATCCTCGGTATTGTAAGGCGGTTTCCGATACTCCATAGAAAAGAGTATAGCGTACTCTTGCGGCATTTTCAATTTGCAAAAGCCACCATCCGCATGTAAAATAAAGAAGTGTTTCTCGTAGGAATCTTGATTTCTTCTCCACCATCGATGTTCCCATTTTCTTTTTTTCTGTGGCATTACACCAAGGGCCTCCGTTCGGTCGCGTTCGGCCTCGGTAATTTCCTGCGCTATCTTGCGCGCCTCTTCAGCATGAGCGATCTTGCGCGGACGCTCCTCGCTCCATGGAAGCGCGATGTCACCCCCAAGACTTGGCGGGGGTTTCAGCCTCTTCGTTCGGCGGAGCGTTTGCTTATGAATGTGTTTTCCCGCCTTATGGGGGCCATCGTCCGCGTCTTCGTCATCATAGGCGGAGCGATAGCGCTTGTGGGAACCCTGATCTTCGGATCCGTCGCGATTTTTTTCTGGATATTTTCTTTACCCATTTTCTTTTTCCTGGGCTACCAATGGATCGCTCGGGGCGAACTGTGGAACGCGGAAATCATCGTGTTCGGAATCGCTTCTTTGGGTCTTGCGTGGGCGTTTGTCGCGTATGTTTCGCGCCTGCCGGACATATTTTTTCCTCGCAATCGCGCCGAGCTCATGGCGCAACCATGGTTCCCTCGGGTGCTCGGGCGTCTTGGGATCCGCCGAGATGATTTTTCTCCCAAGGAGTGGGACAGCGAGGAATCTTTTTCGGAATATCTCGCCAAGCTCAATGTGACGGAAGAGCTGTTCGACGCGATCGTGCGGCATGAGGCAGCTTCCTTCGAGCGAAGGACCAAGAAAACGCATTTTTTTCTGTGGGAAAACCTTCGGAAGGTCATTCCGATCGGACGAGGCTGGCAGTTCGGCTATACCGTGAAGCTCGACCGCTATGCCATCGATCTTTCCAAAAAAGATTTTTCAGAGTACGCGTCGCTGCACCTCTTCGGGCGGGAGGATGAGTTCCGGATCGCTTCTTTGGTGCTCAGCAGGCCGCAGCAGAACAGCTTTCTTCTCATCGGAGAAGCGGGCAGCGGGAAAAAGACTTTCATTCACGCGCTGGGGCGCAAGATCCGTGAAGGGGATCTGCCGCAATTCGAGCATCTCCGGCTTCTGCGCTTCGATATCGGGGCCGCGATAGGGGACGCGCTCAATCAGGGGATCGATGTGGACAATTTCATCCGCGACCTTTTCTTCCGTGCCGCGTATGCCGGCAATGTCGTTTTGGTCATAGAGAATATCGATACCGTCCTCCATGGAGACGCGAATCATCCGAGCCTGGCTTCGATTTTTTCGGAGTTCCTGGCGCTTCCCACTTTTTGCGTCATCGGTACCGTCGGATTGTCCAAATACCAGGAACTTGCCCGTGCGGATGAGCCGGCGCTCAAATTCTTTGAAAGTATCCATCTCCGGGAGCCTGAACCAGAGGAGACCATGGGTATCTTGCTTGATATCCTGGCTCCAAGCGAGCAAGGGGGCGTGATATGCACCTGGAAGGCGCTCGTGTCGATGGTGGACATGTCGGGACAGTACGAATGGGATGTTCCTTATCCGGAGAAAGCCATCGATCTTTGCCAAGAAACGATATTGTATTGGCAGGCGAACCCGGACGGGTACTTCATAACTCCCGAAACGGTTTCCGCTTTTGTCTCGATAAAGACAGGGGTGCCGGTCGGAGCTCTCGGCGAAAGCGAG
>CALMHZ010000054.1 GCA_937864125.1 uncultured bacterium | reverse complement strand
CACGGCGCGCACCCACGCCGCCGCCGAGCCCGCGACGTCTTCCAGCGCGCCCCTTGGATCATCCTCGCGCCCGGCGCGTTCTCATCCCTCAGACGCATCACGGATTTTTTCACGGCCGGAACCGGATCATTCCTGCCGTGGGCAGGCTACCTTTCCCTATTGGCCCTCGTCATTTCCCTTCATTATTTCAAAATATCGGAAAAAATATCCGCATGGGTGGGAAAAGTGATCCGCATTCTCTTCCCAGCACTCGGCTGTGTCTTCCTCCTTCTCGTTTTCTCGTTGGTCTTCGGACGCTTCCTTTTCCCTGCGTGGGATATTTTTACGATCATTCCCTTTGACATCAAAGACCTCTCGGACGCGAAGTATTATCCCACGCCCTTTCCGAATGCCCTTGATATAGCTTTTCTCGAACTCTCGCCTCTCGTCTACGGACTTCCCCTCCTCACGCTTTTTTTCGCGATCCTTGCGATAGGCCGCGCGTCGACAGCGAAACCGCGGACGGGCTCTTTCCTCCCCCTCATTCTTTTTATTTTCGTCATACTATATGTGATCGCCATGGCGCTTTCGAATGTGCTCGCCATTCCTCGTTATATCCTCCTTCTCTACCCGGTATTTTCCCTCCTCGCCGCGCTCGGCATCAAAGACGCGTGGGCCTCGCTTCCGAGCAACTGGAGAAGGCGTCCACACGCGACAATCCTTATCGTTCTTCTAATCGCGCTCTCGCTCGGAAGCCTGATAAGCAGCAAGCCATACTACGGCAACTTCGCCAACAGCCTCCTCCCCGAAGACGCCCTCATCGCGCACTCATGGGGCTACGGAGGATACGAAGCGGCGGAATACCTCAACTCCCTTCCTGACGCGAAAAACCTCACCGTGTGGTCGGATTATTACGGAGTATGCGAATTCTTCGTCGGCCGATGCCTCACCGCCTACACCCTCGATCGAAGCCTATCGATCGACTACTATGTCCTCACCTATCGAGGAGGGAAGCGCTACATACCACGCTCCGGCCGGTGGGAAAAAAAATCAGGCCTCAAGGCCTACCAGTACTACGACCGGAATGATCCGGTGTGGGCATTGGATATAAACGGACAGGAAAAGAATTTCATCAAAATCATGAAAACCGCGCCTTAGGGCTTGGCGAAAAAACATATGCACCCGAACCTCCTCTCAGATTGGCTCGAAAAACATTGGCTGATCGTCCTCGTGATACTCTCCCTTGTCGGCCTCGGACTCCGGGCGACGCATCACAGCGAATGGCTCATTTTTCAATCCGACCAATCCAGGGATGCTTTTATTATAAACGAAGCGCGCGAGAAAGGCTTCGGATCGCTCCCCCTCCTAGGCCCGCAGGCGCGGGGAAGCGAGCTGCACCTTGGGCCGGTCTTTTATTATTTTCAATATATTTCCTCGAGCATTTTCGGGCAACGGCCGGAGAGCCTCGCGTATCCTGACTTGCTCTTCGGAGTCCTGACCGTTCCTCTCATTTTCTTTGTATTACGCCTCTTTCTTTCTCCTGCGGTCTCTTTATATATGACCGCGCTCGCCAGCACTTCTTTGTTCCTGGTAACCTTCTCCCGATTTGCGTGGAACCCGAACAGCCTCCCCTTCTTCACGACCTTATTCGCATTCTCCTTTCTTTCCAGCCTTGAAAGCGTCGGAAAGAAGCGCTGGGCTCTCCTTGTCATAGCGGCCGCCTCCTTGGGCATCATCGCCAATCTTCACTTCGTACCGGCGATCGGCCTCATGATCGGCCTCACTTTTTTCCTGATCCTATCTCGTCCGCTGAGACTAAAAGAAATACTGTTCTGCGCCGGAATATTCCTGCTTTTCCAAGTCCCGACGATAGTGAATGAAATAAGAACGAAAGGAGATACCACCCGATCTTTCATCGAGACCGTGAGCGAAAAAAATACAAAGGATGACAGGCATAACGCTGTGGAAAAAGTAGTCCGCGCTTCCCAGGAGACATCGCGCGCCGTCTGGATCGTGGCGACCGGACAGCAAAATACCGACTTTATCCTCACCCGCGGATTCTCGATTCACTGCGATAAGAAATGCCGCAGCGCACTCCCCTACTCCCTCGCCGCTCTGGCGCTTACCGGTGCCATGCTTTTTTCATCTTTCCTTTTTTTTCTCCGGGCAAAAGACCCACTCACGCGCAAGAAACTTCTTTTCCTTTTCTCCTGGGCTGGAGGGTTTTTTCTCGTGACCGTCCTCATCGCGTACCAGGTTTCCACCAGGTTTTTCCTGGGCATCATCCCGGTCGTGTTCATCTTCCTTGGCATTATTCTTGCGCATCTCTATAGCCTCTTTAAGAGCAATCTCTGGAAGTCGGTTCTTCTCGGCGCGGGCATTATACTCCTCGGACTTAATTTTTTGACAACTTCACGATACCTTTCGGAGCTCTCCGCTTCCCAAATATCCCCTGAAGAAAGCGGAAAGGATTTGGTATTCGGGACGGAACACAAAGTCACTTTGGGCCAACTGCGAAAGCTCGCGGACACTACCCGCGAGCGCTTGGGAACAGGGCGGCCGGTGGTAATTTCCGGGGAAAGTCGATATGTCCGCTCCTTCTATTATCTTCTTTCGGTAGAGAATGGTCTCACGGGGTGTTATTTTAAAGGAGGAAAAGAAAATTCAGTCGCTTCGTATCAGGCACGAATAGTAAAAAACAAGCAAGAACGAGGCTCTGGCCTCCCCCAATGGGAATATCATGCGTCTTTCGGAACTCTCGCCTTGGAACTTTTTTCTTCCGGAGAACTTTCGCCGGATAATGAGAGACCTGCTGGGTGCCTCACGAATTGACGACCTTTCAAACCTCATTTTCCGCTTCTTGATTTCTCAAACGATTCCTGAAGAAAAACGGCGCGCCGAAGAGGCTTACGCCCATCTGGAGGAACCGGCCGAGAAGCGCCACCGCAAGTGCGGCCTCCGGACTCATACCGATGAGCGGGAAGAAGGTATAGTACGCCCATTCCTTAAGCCCGATATTGTTCACCGATATGGGGATGCTCGAGATAACCGATACCAAAAAAATGACCGCGAGATAGGGAGCGATCGGGACCGACTCGCCGAGCGCGGAAAAAAGAGCGAAATTGAACAACCCGACCCCTACGAAAGAAAAAATGACGGAAGCGAAAAAACTCCGCGAGAGGAACTTCGTATCGGAATACCCTCCTATTTCATGAAAAAAATGCTGAAGCTTTTTCGGGAATATGGAGAAAAATTTCCGGACTGGCGCATGACCGGAAAAAAAAGTAAGCGCGATGTCAAACAGGAGGAAAAGGCCGAGGCCGAGGCCGAACGCCTGGAATATCCATTGTGAAAATATCGATGAAAACCCGAGAAGCCCGAAAAAAAGGAACAGGGCGATAACCGCCCACAAGCCGACAAACCGGGTAAGCACGATCGTGGAAACGGCAGCCGCGTATCGCTTCTCCGTCCGTCCCAGAAGATAGCTCCGATAGGCATCCCCGCCGAGAAACGACGGAAGGAAGTTGTTGAGGAAGAGCCCGGCCATATGAAACGAAAGCGCGTGCCGAAAGGAAAGCGCGAAGCCCTTGTAATGAGCGGTGGCTCGCCACCTCTCGACAGAAAGAAGCATTCCTGCGACATAGAGGAGAAGCGCAAGAAAAATAAGCGGGATCGATGCATCCCGCAGCTCTCCCTCGATAATCCGCCAGTCCACATGCCGCACCAGGAGAATGACGAGGCCCGCTCCGACTGCAAGCTTGAGGAAGAAGAAAAATTTCTTTTTCATATTATTATTTTCTTGCATATCAGTTCATTTCTTCTCAACACCTTGCAATTCTGCTAAGAATTTTTCGGCAACGGCTTTCCAACTCATCGCAAGCGCCCGTTTGCGACTCGCCTCACCCATCTGCGCCCGTAAATTCTCGTCACAAAGCAGCAGCGAGAGTTTCGCCGCGATATCCCCGGGCGACTTATGCCGCACGAAGAAACCGTTCTCGCCCTCTGTCACCAGTTCCTCGGTTCCTCCGGTCACGGTAGCGACGATCGGAAGCCCCGCCGAGAGCGCTTCAAGGACCGTATTGCTCATGCCTTCGTTCAAGGAGGGCAGACAAAACACATCCCCAAGACCGTAATAGCGGGAAAGATGCTCGTGGGGTACAGCCCCGAAAAATTTCACGACATCGGTCACGCCGCACTCGCGCGCGGTTTGTTCGAGAAAGGCGCGTTCTTCCCCATCGCCTACGATCCAAAGCTCGATTTTCTCATTTGTCGGCCTCAATTCCGCCAAGGCTGCGATCAGATATCTAATGCCTTTCCTCGGCGTAAGACGCGATACTACGAGTATCCGGAAATATCCGTCGTGCTCCCTATTGGCATCCGGCGCGAAGGACTCGGTATCGACACCGTTCGGTATTATCGTAAAAGCCTGTCGAGGAGAGGTCTGCGCGGCAAGAAGAGCAAGCCCCTTACTGTTCGGAACGACCGCTGCCGCTTTTTTCCAGATCAAGCGGATAAGAGGGGCGAAGAATATATAGAGCGTGGCATATTTCTCGCTATACCCCGGCACATCGGATCCCCGCAAAGAGACGACGTAGGGAAGATTGAAATACGAACGGAAAAAAAGCGCGAGAGCGCCGCACGGCACTCCGAAGAATGCTATCGTTTTCTCGAAGGGCTGCCCCGTTTTTTTTGCCTTCGCGAGCAGTTGCCAGGAAAAAAAGAACGCCCGGAAAGAATAGACCGCGATGTCCCGCAAGGATTGGGAGTGAATATCTTCTTTTGCCTTGCCTATAGGAAGGCGATGGACGAAAACCGATCCGCCGATATGCTCTTCTTCGTAGCGTCTGCCCATTCCCGAGGTCACGAGGTGAACCTCGACTCCCTCCATACGGGAAAACTCCCGCAAAATATAGTGCGTGGCGTTCGCGGCTCCCCCGCCGAGCGGAGGATACTCATAATTGAGAAACAATATTTTCATGAGATTTCCCCTTATTGACATTATCTCAAAAAGGCGTATTATTGAGGCATCACCATGAAAAGAACCCTGGCAGGATCCGTACCTGTCGGGGGTCTTTTCTTTTTATCCCTTTTTCAAGGAGTTTTTCTTGGAATCGAGATATACGATTGGAATATTCAGTTTTCTTAAAAGAAACGAACAATTATTGCTCGGAGAAATGAGCGTCCGAAATTTTCCCTTTTTGTTGATAAATTCAACAAGGCCGGCATAATCTCCATCGCTTGAAACTAGAATTGCTTGATCAAAATGTTCCTCATAAAAATCAGAGGTAACTTTGAGCACAAGGTCCGCATCGCAATTCCCTTTCACCTTTCCATTGCCATCATAGGTGACCTCCTTGTATATGAGAATATACCCGGCCTCCTGAAGAGCCGTGTAGAGATCCTTATTTTTCGGAATCAATCCGATAAAAAGATAGGCCGTTTCGACCTTGTATTTTTCCCTAAGCCATACGCGAAAACGAGCATAATCCAAAAGCCAGCCGAGACCTTTTGATCCTTGGTGGAGATTTGCTCCGTCGATATATGCCACGGTCTTCATACTATGCTTTTCTAATAGAAAATACCTGACGCACGCTCTGTTCTAAGACGAAAAATCGATCCCTATTCACCCCCTCCCTACCCTACCTTCACCTCTTTCACCGAGTAGTTCATCCGTCCGCGCTCCCGGTAGTAGGTCTTGACCGCCGTATCGATCAGGATGCCGAAGATGAAGAGCTGGACACCGACCAAGATAAGGAGGGTACCGACCAAGGGCCAGATCCGTTCTGCGAGGGATTCCCCGAAGAAGACCTTCTCGAAGAACATCCACAAAAGTACCCCGCTTCCGACCAAGGAGAGAAGCAGCCCGGTACCGCCAAACAGATGGATCGCCCGATGGGAATACTTCCGCCAGAACCAGATGAAAAGCATGTCGACGAAGCCTTTGATGGCGCGCTTCCAGTTGTACTTGGTCACGCCATGGATACGGGGATGATGCGACACCTTGACCTCGGAGACTTTGAAGCCGTCAAGCTGGAGGAGTGCGGGCATGAAACGGTGCATCTCGCCGAAAAGGTCGACGCCCTCGAAGCACTCCCTCCGGTAGGCCTTGAGGCTGCATCCTGAGTCATGGATCCCATCCTTGACCAATCCCTTGCGGAGGAGGTTCGCCCCGCGGGAGAAGAAGCGCTTCATGAAGGTGTCCTTGCGCTTGAAACGCCATCCGGAGACGATATCGAAGCCTTTGTCCATCTCGGCGAGGAGAAGGGGGATATCCGCGGGGTCGTTCTGCAGATCGCCGTCGAGGGTGATGACGATTTCTCCCCTCGCTTGCTTGATGCCGGCATCGAAGGCGGCGGTCTGTCCGAAGTTCTTGCGGAAAACGACGAGGGTAAGGGGAGAGAGAGTCCGGGCAAGCTCGACTGTCTTGTCGGTCGATCCGTCATCGACGAAGATGATCTCATAGGGACGAGCGAGTTTCTCGCAGGCCTCCTTGATCTTCTCATGGAGGAGGAGGACATTCCCCTCTTCGTTGAATACTGGCACCACTGCTGAAATATACGGTCTGCCGTTTTCCATAAGAATCAATTAAAACTATAAGG
>CALMHZ010000053.1 GCA_937864125.1 uncultured bacterium | reverse complement strand
GGGTGCGCTACCACATGGGAACTGATGGTCTCGTCGCGCCTGTGGTCAGGATCGACGACATTCCGGCGGCCGCCAATCATGATGGGGGCAGGATCGCGTTCGGTCCGGACGGGATGCTCTATATCACGACCGGCGATGCGGGCGTACAGGCAAATGCGCAAGATATCGGTTCTCTCGCGGGAAAAATCCTGCGATTGCGAGACGACGGAACCGTGCCTGATGACAATCCTTTCGCGGATTCGCCTGTCTGGTCCTATGGTCATCGCAATCCCCAGGGCCTGGCGTGGGATGGCTCGGGCCGTCTGTGGGCGACCGAGCACGGCCCTTCCGCCAAAGACGAAATCAACCTTATAGAGCGAGGGAGCAATTACGGCTGGCCGCTCGGGAGTGGCGAGAATGTGCCCGCGGGTACCGTAGCTCCTATCCGGCAGAGCGGATCCGCGACGTGGGCGCCCTCCGGTGCGGCGATCGCAGGCGATACGCTCTACTTCGTGGGGCTGCGGGGTCAAGAACTGTATGCGCTCCCGCTCGCCGAGAAAGAAAGAGGAGGCGAGTTGCGCTCCTATTTCGGAAAACAATTCGGCAGGATCCGTTCAGTAAGCGTGGGACCCGACGGGTATTTCTACCTCCTTACGAACAACCGCGATGGCCGTGGCCTTCCGCAATCGGAGGACGACCAGATCATCCGCGTCCACCCGAGCGCTTTGGAAGCCACCAAGTGAGATGACTTCTTTGAGGAAAATATAAAATGGAGCTTGCCTCTCCGCGCAATACCCGTTATTGTGGAGGCTGGGCACATACTTGGCTTTTGATATACCTGGGGCTATGCTCGACATTCATTTCATTCGCGAACACGCGGCACTCATCAAGAAAGCGGTAGAGGACAAGAATCTTTCCTTGGATGTGGAGGAGCTGCTTCGCGCGGACGAGGACCGAAGGCGGCTTTCCGGCGAATTGGAAGCGTTGCAATCCGAAAAGAACACCCTCAATACGCGGATGCAGTCGGCGCGAAACGAGGACGAGAGAGCGGAGGTGCTGGCCGAAGGAAAGGAGATAAAATCGCGGATCGAGGTGCTTGACCCGAAAGCTCGCGAGGCGAAAAAGGCGTTTGATGCCTTGATGGCGCAAGTACCGAATATCGTGTCCGAGGACACCCTGATCGCAAAGACCGACGCCGGCAATGTGGAAGAGGGGCGATATGGAGCAATCCCTCAATTTGATTTTACGCCGCGGACCCATATCGAGCTTGGGAAGATGCTCGACATCCTGGATCTCGACCGCGGCACCAAGGTCTCCGGCTTCCGGGGATACTATCTCAAAAACGAGGGGGCTTTGCTCGCGATGGGTCTTATGATGTATGCCATCCGCGTGTTGACTGACCGCGGATATATCCCGATGATACCTCCTACCCTCGTCAAAGCATTTCCGCTTTTCGGGAGCGGATATTTCAAGGGGCTCGAATATGACGGGGCTATCGACGAGATCTATCAGGTGGCGACATCCGACAAGGAGTCGGATGGAAGCACCTCAAAGGAGGAGAAGTTCCTGGTCGGTACGGCCGAGCCTTCGCTCCTTGCGTATCACGGAGGAGAAGTGCTCTCCGAGTCGCAGCTTCCCTTGCGCTATGCCGGCTTCAGCCAGTGCTATCGGAGCGAGATCGGATCTTACGGCAAGGATACCAAGGGCATTTATCGCGTGCATGAATTCATGAAAGTCGAACAAGTGGCGCTCGTGTCGGCGGACATACAGGAGGCGAACGCCATGCAAGAGAGCATGATAGCGATTTCCGAAGAGCTTCATCGCGAGCTTGGGCTTCCCTATCGCAAACTCCGCATCGCTACCGGAGACATGAGCGCGGGGAAATATCGGGCGTTCGATCTTGAGGCCTGGATGCCGGGACTCGACCGCTACGGGGAGACGGGATCGGCGTCGAATTTCTTGGATTGGCAATCGCGAAGACTCAATGTGAAATATGTCGATGAGGAAACCAAGGAAAAGAAGCATGTGTACATGGTCAATAATACGGCGCTTGCCTCCGCCCGCACCATCATCGCCATCCTCGAGAATCATCAGCAGAAAGACGGCTCGGTCCTCGTTCCGGAAGTACTGAGACCCTATGTCGGCAAAGACTCTATTCTTCCGCGCGGTTGATTTTTTCCGTGTTTTCCTGTTTACTGGTATTCATGCCAAGTGATGTAGATCAGGGGTCGTTAGCTCAGTCGGTAGAGCAGTGGCCTTTTAAGCCAACGGTCGCAGGTTCGAATCCTGCACGACCCACAAAAAGAAGCGCAAAGAGAGAGGGCATGCACCTCTTGCGCGAAAGATCCTATCGATCTATGGATCGATGCTCGCTATCGCGTGAAGACCTTCGAGGTTTGGGGTGACCCAATTTTGTTTTCCTGGAATTTTTGCTATAATATGGGAAAATAGAGTTTTTATGCGCATACCATTTTTCCTCGTCATCATCTCCGCGGTATTTCTTTCCGGCTGCTCTCTCCTCCCGGGGAAAAAACAGAAAGAAATCGTCGAGGAGCCCAATGCTCCGAGCGGATTTTCTACGAAGATAGAAAAAGGAAGTCTCTTTAAGACGAGTGACGGGGGCAAGACATTCGAGGTGAAGTCTCAGGTGAATGAAACGACAAGGATAGAGAAATCCGATATCCTCTCCATCGCCTATCACCCCACGAGACAGGCGACTCTTTTCGTGAGCACGCTCGATGACGGCATATTCACGACAACAAACGGCGGCAATACCTGGGAGCAGAAGCCTTTCCCCCCGAAACGGATATACAGCTTCATCATCGATCGGAAAGATCCCGATAAGCGCATGTTCGCTTCCGGCGTGCTTGCCGACTCGAGCAAGGTCTTCCGGACTCAAGACGGAGGGGAAAGCTGGAGTGAGGTGTATACCGAACCCGGACAAAACACTTTGGTTACCGCCCTCGCGCAGCATTTTCAGGATATGAATGTTATTTTCGCGGGAACCTCCGCTGGCACGATGGTCAAGAGTCTCGATAGCGGGGATACCTGGAAGAATATCGGCAATAAGGTTGATGGTGCGATCGCGGATATCGTATTCGATGCGAAAAAACCTCTCGTGACCTATCTTCTTATCGCGGATCAGAAAATTTATTACTCGCCCGATGGCGGCGCTTTGTGGCAGGATTGGGAGAAGGTGAAGGCAGAAGAGGTCAAGGCCTTGCAAGACGCTGCTTCCCGGGCTTCCCAAAACAAGAATCAGGAACTTGCCAAGAGATTGCGGGATCAAGCCGCGGCGCTTGCGAAACGGAATCAGGAAAACAAGATGCCAAATAGCGTCGTGGCGATCACGGCCGATCCGAGCGTATCCGGCACCCTCTATGCCGGAACGAAATCGGGGCTGTTTCGCAGTACGGATTTCGGGAAGTATTGGTACGAGATCAATGTGATCGAGAGCGCCAAGAAGTTCCCCATACGATCCATCGCCATCGATCCGAAAAATTCAAAGGAAATAGTGTTCGTTGCCGGCCGGGCGTTTTATAAATCAGTGAATGGAGGGGAAACCTGGGCGGTTACGAGCCTCCGTACCGATCGCGATGCCGCATTCATCTCCTACGACCCGTTCAATTCGAAGTACCTGTTCCTCGGGTTGCGGAATTTCAAATAAGCTGCACATCCCAATTTTCCATCATTCACTATTTTCTTATGACGATACCAGAGATCCTTTCCGATGCCGCCGAGCAGTTCCAAGGCGCGATAGCGCACTTCGAGGGAGAAGCCGCAAAAATTCAGACCGGACGAGCTCACCCGTCGCTCGTCGAAGATCTCCTGGTCGAGTATTACGGCGCCCGGACTCCGCTCAAGCAGATAGCGAGTATCACGGTCCCTGAAGCCCGCGTCATCGCGATCGCTCCGTGGGATCAGGCGAGTGTCGCTTCCGTCGTTGAGGCGATACGGGCTTCGGACCTTGGGCTCAATCCGGCGGATGACGGCCATGTGATACGGCTCAACCTTCCTATGCTTACCGAGGATCGCCGGCGGGAGCTGGTAAAGGTGCTGAACGCGCGCGCCGAAGACGCGAGAGTATCGATCCGTACGATCCGCGAGGACGCGTGGAAGGATATACAGGATATCGAGAAACAGGGCTTGGTAGGGGAAGACGATAAGTTCCGAGGGAAAGAAGATCTGCAGAAGGAAGTGGATCTGTGGAACGCGAAGCTCGAGAGCGTCCGAAAGAAGAAAGAAGAAGAGGTACTGACCGTATAAGAGAAAGAGGACTGTAATTCGTTCAACGACCGATATGACATTTTTTACCATACTGCTTTTCTTGCTGGTACTCGGGCTCCTCGTGTTCGTGCATGAGATGGGACATTTCCTTACCGCTATCAGGAATGGGATCAAGGCCGAGGAATTCGGCTTCGGTTTCCCGCCGCGTCTGGTAGGAGCGGTCAAGGATGATGAGACGGGAAAGTGGAAAGTGATATGGGGGAAAACCCATGTGCACGGAAAAAATACCGTATATTCCCTCAACTGGATCCCTTTCGGAGGATTCGTGCGCATCAAAGGAGAGGATCAGAATGCCGCATTGGAGCCGGATAGTTTTGCCGGGAAGCCCGCGTGGACGAGGATAAAGGTTCTGGGCGCCGGCGTGTTCATGAACTTCGCTCTTGCGTGGGTACTTCTTTCTTTGGTGCTTTTCATCGGATTTCCGCAGCCCGTGACCGATGAGAATCGGGATCGTGCCGGGAAATCGGACATACAGATTCTCGGAGTGGCGAAGGGCTCTCCGGCTGAGAGCATGGGGATACGGCCGGGAGACAAGGTAGTGACTCTTGATGGGGTGCCGGTAGAGACTTTGCGCCAGGCGCAGGAAATCATCCAATCGAAAAGAGGTGCCACCCTTGTCATGAAGATAGACCGTTTCGGGAAGACGCTTTCCCTCACCGGAACTCCGCGGGTGGAAACCCCGAAGAACGAGGGCGCTCTCGGGGTGTCCTTCGCTGAAACCGCCATCATCCATTATCCGTGGTATGAGGTTCCCGTATACGGCGCGCAGGCGACCTACAACACCACGATGGCCATTCTCGATGCCTTAGGCGGAGTCGTAAAGAATGTGTTCGTCGGAGGAAAGGCCGGGGTGGAGCTGACGGGTCCCGTGGGCATCGTCGTCATGACAAAGGAGATGAGCGACCTCGGACTTCCGTATCTCCTCCAGTTCGCGGCCATCCTTTCGATCAACCTCGGCATCTTCAATATCCTCCCTATTCCCGGACTCGATGGCGGACGCATCTTTTTCATCCTCATCGAAAAGATAAAGGGCTCCCCGGTCAAGGAAGCGGTGGAGCAATGGGCGCATATGGTAGGGTTTATCCTCCTCCTCCTTCTTATGGTATTCGTTACGATAAAGGATGTGATAAACCTCCGTCTTCTCGAGAAAGTGACCACTTTGTTTTAGATTTCCGGACGAGCGTCCGCTCTTTGCTCATGGCATGGATCGAGGCGGCTCTCTTTGAAAAATTTTATCACTCTCCCCAAGGAAAGCTTTTTTCTTGGGGGTATTTCGTATTCCCTTGACAATTCGCCTTTTTTTTGCTATTATATGAAGTCAAAATAATTTGTGAAGAATCTGTCGCATAAGATCATATCCCTATGGCTAACACATCTTTTATTCGCGTATTGAGTCGCAACAGCGGCATGATCGCTTTTGTCGGCATTTTGGGAAGCGCTTTCGCCATGGCGTTCGTTTTTCTTTCAGGGGCCGACTACGAGGTGAAGACGGATTACCTGGTGAGCCAAGAAGGCGTCGAGTCGAAGGACTATTACACTATCGCCCGATCCGCCGAGTATATGGGCAAGATCCTGGGCGAAGTCGTGTACAGCGAAAAATTCATCAATGCCGCCCTCGAGACGGGAAAGATGACCCCGGATTTTTTTCCCGCGGGAAAACAAGATCGTCTCAAATCATGGAACAGCGCCGTCAAAGTGGAGAAGCGATTGGACCTCGGTATTCTTTCCATCACCATCTTGCACGATAACCAGAAGGAGGCCATGCGGGTTTCGCAGGCGGTCTCCCAGGTCTTGATAGAAAAGAACAATCTCTTTCTCGGCACCGGAGACAAGTCGGTCCCGATCGCGATACTTTCCGGGCCGATCGTCGAACGCAATCCGAGCATGAAAGAAGTGCTCGCGTCGGTCTTCGGCGGATTTTTCTTCGGGATTCTCATCGCCTCGGCCTTCATCTTCATCAAAGAAGAGGTGTTCCGTAAAAGCAATGTATCTCCTTACAGTGAGTGACACAGTCTCCTCATCCGGCGGAATGGGAACATTCTTCCGGAGAAGGAGAACCGGTCATAGACGCAAGTCCGAGTCGGTCTCTCGCACTTTTACAATCTACTTGAAGGAGTCATCATGCTGAAAAATGGATGGATGTTATTGGTCCTGGTTGTCGTACTCATTTCGGGTTGCGCGACAGCACCGAACACCATTCGTCTGACGGATGGTGACAAAAAAGTGGTTCGTGAAATGACTATCGATCCGGTGATGTTCTCCGGATTGCCCTGGTCACCCGCCTTGAAAAGCGGGAACTTCGTGACAGTGCTCGGGGTATTCCCCCGGACTCCCGAAAGCTACGCCGAATGGGATCCGCTCCGGATCCGGTATCAGGCGATCGCGGTCGGCGATGATGGACGGGAATATGTCGCGTATGCCGTGTTCGCAGGGTTCATCGGCTGTGTCCCTCGTTACTTCATACTTGTCGAAGGTTTGCAAAAACCTCTCGCAAGTATAAAGGTGCTCACTTTTTCCACGCTGCTCACTCATGCATATACTTTGCAGGGGCGGGAAGTGAAGATGGAGAGCGCGAAGCTGCAAGGCGATGCGCGATACCGGAAGAAGCTGGTGCTGGAGTCAGGGACGAGCCTCACTGATATGCAACCGATACGAGGGCAGCGTCGCGCTTTTGACGGCTGGAATGTCTACGACACGAAGGCAGGTCAGATCATAACGCCGCTTGATCCGGAAAAGGTGAAATATCTTTCCGGTATCAATCCTCAGTATGGGTATTGGCAGAAGGTGATCGGTTCCACGAGAGGAGCCGTGAGTCTCGATTATGTATCGACTGCGGTCGGAGTAGTCTTCGATCTCATTGCGGCTCGATCGGTAAAGGCTCAAGGATTCGATTATGAATCCATGATGTCCCGAAGCCAACAAGGGTACAATCTGACAGTCTTCGAGTCCCTTCGTAAAGAAGGGGAGAAGACCTGCCGTAGCGCTGGAAGGAGTTCGCCATGATACCATTTCTTGAAAAATGGTTGGAGAAGAGGCGTCGTCGTTCCGATGATGCTTCACATCCACCGCAGAGCTCTTGGGATACGGAGGCTGTTACGATTATAGACGACCCAAGTTTCGGGTCGCCTCCATCCGATCAGGATATCGATCAGGCAGCCGAGGATCTCAGGGCGCAGTATGCCGTACGCAACAGAGGGAATAAAGCATCAGGAAAGGAGGTTCCCGACGGTCCGAATACCCTGAATGAAAGTTCAGGCAAGCCGGAGTCGTCTACGGGAGGCTCCATTCATGAAAATATTCCTGGAAGGAGAAGTAAGATGATGAAACCGAAAGGATATAGGCGAAACCGTGATTTGAAGACGGCAGCCTTTATCATCCTCCTCGTGATGGCGATGATCGCGCTTGTATGGTTCGGTGCGAACCGCAACAAGTCGTCAGTCGCGCTCAGCGAGGAGCCGATGGTACTGTCCCAGTCTCAAAACATCGAAACAAGCGAGGGAGTCGCAGTGCCTCCCGATCCTGGCCCGCAACCCGAAGCTGCAAACGATAACCCGACATACTATACGACAAAACCGGGTGATGCGATGTATCGGAAATTTGGACCGGAAGGAACCCTCAAGGTTCAGGCCGCCAATCCCGAAATCATCAAACATATCAACCTTTTGCCGGTAGGTGTTACCCTGGTAATTCCCGAAGGAGTCACGGTTCTCGAGGCTCCCGCGTTCCGAGTGGTCGATTGTTCCAAACTCCGAAAAGGATTTTGCGAATATCGTCACCCGGGCGGCGACAAGATGAGGGGGAAGCGCGATCAGCGTGAAGCCTTGCTTGCCGAAGCGGAATATGGCTTGAACGAAGCCGATGCCGATCTGGTACTCGGTACGACCGGGAAGAGAGTGCTTCTCCCGGCTGGGACGGAAGTCTCCGATCTTTCGTTCGGGCGCGGGCATTGGAAAGGTCCTATCCGTCTTATGGTGCCGATGTGGGCCACGGAAAAGGCGACGATCGACGGCATGTTGTATCTGGAGTTCGAGGTGTGCGGCAATCTGGCACGCATGAAGGCACCCGTGGTTTTACAAGAGCCCGAGCCTGAAATCATCATTCCTGATGAGCCGGAACCTGAGGTACAAGAACCCGCCGTTATCGATGAGCCGCAAGAGCTCCCGACAGCGGAACCGTCACCAGAACCTGAAGCTCCAGCCCTTTCGGTGTTTCCGTCAGAAAACGAGTTCGAGTATGAGGCGATCGTCGGGGCCGGTGTGTGGGATAACAAACTCGCGCATGGCACCTGGCAGTATGGGGAAGCCGCTTTGGCCTTGAAGCTTCGTGACGGATACGCGGTCGGTGCCGGAATCTTCGGCATGCGAGGAGAAGGCGAGAGCGATACTTCCGATTATACCTGGAAGGAAAGCTCCGGTATCGGACCTCAGCTCGTGCTCAAGCGCAATTATCGCAAAGAGCAGCAAGATGAGTTCGATCAGACCGTGCTTCTGCCGGCGGGATGGACCATGAAGGCCCGTTTCCTCGACAACGACAAAGTGTCTGGTGGCGTTCCTGGTGGCTATAACATGACTCAGCGTGGCGGGAAAATCGGCCTCTACGGCGAATACTACGAACGCAGGAGTCTTGACTGGCTCTATGGCGTCAATGCCGAAAAGTGGTGGTATAGCGCGGACAGCATCCAGTCTACATGGTCGGGGGACAAGCCTCAGGATCGTGGAAGCTGGAATGCCAATGTCTATGCCCAGTATCGCATCAACGACGACTGGCAGGCGAGGGGAATCGCAGGCGTGTCCCATCAGAATTGGGATCTCCTCAATTTCCTCAACCTCTCGGCCGAAGCGCGGTACAAAGAAACGATCATGTTCGGCCCACGCTTGTCGCTGGCTCTCAACAAGCCGGAGACCTATCGCGATATGAGCCGTGGTGACCTGACGACATTCGGAGCGTTCATTCGCGCCGAATTCGGTGAAGTCATCCGCAAAGCCGATCGTGAAGCAAGGGAAGCAAGTGTCGTTTCTGTAGGAACCGTAGCAGAACAAACTGAAGCAGATCAAACCGCGGCAGACCAACCGGCTGATGGAGAAAATTCTCCCGTCGTCCCCGAGGCTCCTATGGAAGCCGAGGAGACCGACGAGCCGCTAGAGGCTGTCGCTTCTGCAGAAGAGCACGCTGTCGAGTCCTCGTGGGTACCCGACGCAGAATCTCTGCAGTAGCAAAGCAATTGCAAGGAATGCTCCAACCGTATTTTCCGAGGTACTATTAATCCCCGGACGGCGAGAATCCTTGAAAGCAATAGGAAACCTGTGATGAGCGCTCGTCACAGGTTTTTTCTTTTTTAATATTGATAGTAACCCTGAATCAAACTTTCCTTTCCGCGGTACGCGATTTTCCTGCTGAAAAATCCCTCGGTGATGCCGCCGGTCGCGGCATCAGGCCCGCGCAAAGAAAAGCTCCGATCCCGGTGGTGCGCGCTAATTTCGGAGTGAGGGTTCTTTTCTGTCATGCCGCTCATCGTTCGGGTGGGCATGGTTCCCTGGTGGATATGCGGGAGACCTTGACAAAAATTGGAAAAGGGTGTATACTAGGGTGTTCCATAAGAATGTGGAACTCTTCTCCAATCGAGAGAAATATCGTACTTTTCCAACCAAAGCCAAGGAGGCTTATCATGAAGAAATCATTTGCACTTGTCGCTCTCTCTGTCGCGTTCAGCGCTCAGGCTGCGACCCAGCAGTTCGATCCGAAAGTCGTCGTTTCGGCAACCAAAGATGCCAAGGGCAATGCGATTATCGCCTGGACTGATCCCATGCAAATCAAGGCTGTCGAGCACTATGTCGGTCATGGGAAAAAAAGCGGGTTTATCAACACTATTCCTGTCACCTCGGCCAAGCAGGTCGTCCTCAAGGATATTGTGAAAAACGGCGGTCGCTTCAATCTCGTCGGCGCGAATGGCAAGTATCTGCACCTTGAGTGCGGAGGCAATCAGGAAACCGTGATGCCGACCTTCAAAGGCCTCACCAACGACTGTTCACATGAAATCAACGGGGTAAAAGTTGGCGCCCTGGTCGTCAATTAAGTAGCGGCCTTGGCCGGTAGTAGCCCTGATTCCAAATGGAGTCAGGGTTTTTTGTTTTTTACGAAGATGCGAATTTCCCATTACGATCTCTTCTTTATAGCGAGAATAAAGGAATTTATTGGGACTTGACAAAAACAGAGAAATAGTGTACTTTGTACTGTCCACCCTATGGGCCTTAAAATAAAGCCATGGGTGTGGACACACGCCCTGTCCTTTAAAAACCTTTCTTAGGAGTCTCTCATGAAAAACTTTTGTTCCGTTTCTCTCTCCGCGATCGTGGCTTTGGCTGCAGTCGCATTTGTCGTACCCGCCAGTGCCGATACCTTTGATGTCCCTCCGAATGCGCGCTTGTCCTGCAGTAAGTCGGGCGACACCTATACGGTCTCGTGGACGGGTGTGAACCTGGCGACGGTGCATCATTTCCACGGCGTCAAAACCGCTGGATGGAAGACCCCAATCGATCCCAAGGGGGCGACCAAGGCGCATCTCAAAGGAGGCAATCCTCGTTTCAACGCAACCAACAGTGAGGGACGCTGGATGCTGTGGGAGTGTTCCGCTCAGACAGCAAAAGGGGTCCTCGCGAAGGATCCTCGCCTGCAAGGCATCGGTATCGCCTGCGACTGGGTTGACCCGTCTGACGGGCAGCCTAAAGCCGCATTGGAATGCATTCGATAAGAACGCTTCCCTCGTAACAACCCCCTGACGCATATGCGCCTCGGGGTTGATTTTTTTATACGAATATGGTATGGTATACTGTTTTTTAGATACGCAGTCATTTATCCATTGCCGTTTGTCCGTTATTCTTTTTTATTATCCGTCATGCCTATTTTTTCTCTCGCGAATAAAGAGTCGGAACTCCGCGCCTTCGCTCTCCTCCTTTTCCTTCTTGCGGGATACTCGGTCGCCAATATTTTTATCGGTCCATTTTTGCCCGCATTTGTCGGGCTCGTCTTGCCGGCAGCCTTGCTTACTTTTTTCTTTCCGCGGGCGGGATTCTTCGCCTCTGTCGTCATGACTATCGTGTTCGAACGGTTCTACACCCTCTCGCCGCTCGTTGTGGGGGATACGGAGTACAAGCTCTATGCGCTCGATGCGATTCTGGCGTCGGCGTTTTTCTCGGTGCTCGTGCTTGCCGTGCAAGAGGGGCGGAGGCTTTCGCGCCTGCGGGTATCGGATATGCTCTTCGGTGCATTCCTTGTCTGGTCGATCGGTATTTTCTTCGGAGGACTCATCGCCTCTCCTGAGATGAGTCTTGCGACGGCATTCTCCACTTTGAAGAACTATGTATTTTACGGGATGCTTTTCTTCTTCGTTTCCTATACGATAAGGAGCCGCGACGAGGTGTTTTTCTTCGCCAAGGTTTTCTTGGGCGGGGTCGCCCTTGCCACGACCTTTCTTGCGCTCGGGATCATCCGCGGAGGAGGTCTGTGGACGGAATACACGCCGCTTTCGACCGCCGGCACCCGATTCCTTGCTTTCCCGCACGCGTTCACTTTTTCTCTCGCATTCCTTGCGATATTCTTTTCCGCGCCCTTCTGGTTTTCGGACAAGAAACGCAAAGCGGTGCTGCTTTGGTTTTTGACCGTCCTCGCCGTTGGCATAGTGGGGTCGCTCATGCGCCACCTGTGGCTTGGGATTTCAGGCGCCATCGTGTTCGGGCTTCTCTTTTTCCCTTCGGAGTATAAGCGGATATTTTTCCGCATGAGCCTTCCCTTCATATCGGTGGGGGCGTCGGTGCTTGTCATCGCGTTGAGCACGCTTTCCCTTTTTCCGCAGAGCGATGTGCGAAACGATCTCCGGCGGACGACAGAAATCCTTTCTGAGCGGATTTTTTCCATCGGGAACCGCTATGATGAAAGTCTCGCGTGGCGCGAAGGCGTGTGGGCGAGCGCTCTCGGAGAATTTGGGAATAATCCGCTCTTCGGTATCGGGTTCGGCGCGCAGGTTCCGGTCGAGCTCGGCGACTATCGCTCCTATGTCGAGGTGCGGAATATGCACAACTCGTGGCTCGCGCTCCTCATACAGACGGGGCTCATCGGGGCGCTTCTCTTCGCTTCTTTCCTCTTCTCCCTCTTCGTCACTTTGTTCAAGACTTTTTCGAAGGATGCGTTTTTCATGGCGGCGAAGTATTCGGTGCTCGGACTCATCGTTTTCCAGTGTCTTATCTTTTTCTCCCAGCCCTACCTCGAGACGAACCTTCTCGGGATATTCTTTTGGATCACGCTCGGGCTCGCGAGAGTGCTTGTCGATATACCGAAATCCGCGCGTCCTCGCGCAAGCGCCCTACCGATCGAACCGTAACTTCCGCCTATGCGCATACTCGAAGTGAATAAGTTTTATTATCCCAGGCGGGGAGCCGAGCGGCATTTTCTTGACCTGGTCTCCCTCCTCCGTTCCGAGGGGCATGAAGTCGGGATATTCGCCATGAAGGATCCGAAAAATGTTCCCTCGCCCTACGAGAGGTATTTCGTTTCCGCAGTGGGGTATAACGATCATGATTCCACGTGGCGGCAGAAAATAGTCGGTATGGGGCGATTGTTCTGGTCGTTTGAAGCCCGCGCCAACATGCGGAGGCTCTTGCGGGATTTCGATCCGGAGATTGCGCATATCCATAACGCCTATCATCAGCTCTCTTTTTCCTTTCTTTCCCTCTTGAAAAAAAAACGGATCCCCGTCCTCATGACGGTCCATGATTATCACATGATCTCCCCGGATAAGGATGAATACTATCCTAAGGTAGGCTCCCGGTATTGGAGGTTCTTGTTCGTGAAGAAATACGCTTTCCCGAAGCGGCTTCTTTTGGTGCTCAAGTCATACTGGGAATCGTGGCTTGGGGTTCGGGATATGATCGATACCTATATAGCGCCGAGTTGGTTCGTGAAAAAAATCCTGGTGTCGGGGGGGATTCCGGAATCGAAAATAGCCGTCATCCCGCATTTCGTGATGCCCGCGCCTTCTGCTTCGGAAACCGCGGAGAAGCCGGCGCAGCCCTACGCTCTTTATTTCGGCGGCGTTACGGAGGAAAAAAATATCCTTGAGCTCGCGCATTTTTTCGATAGGAGCGGATTTCAGCTGCTGCTTGCCGGGCAGAAGACCTTTCCTTTGCCGGAGAGTCCGTGGGTGAAATATGTGGGAGAGAAAACGAGCGAGGACATAACGAAACTGATCCGAGGATCGGCGTTCGTCGTATCGGCTTCCCGGCTCCCGGAGACCTTCGGACTCATCATCCTCGAAGCGAACCGGGAGGGGAAACCGTTTTTCGGATATGCGACCGGCGCGTTCCCTGAGCTTGTGACAAATGGCAAGAATGGATGGCTCGGGAAAGATCGCGTGGAGTTCGAGTCATATATCACGCGGTTCATACAAGGAGATATATCCTGCGAGAAAGAAGAGGTGATCCGTACCGAGACTCTCTCCCGATTCGGCGCCACACATTTTCTCGAAGAGATTTTCAAGCTTATACCATAGGGGATTTCATGTGCGTTTGACATATCGCCTTGGGTGTTGCATAGTGGCGGTAGCACTTTTTCATGGAAAGGAAGCTGTCATGAATACTCGATTCAGACGCAAGCAAGTCTTTTTATTCGGAGTGTGTGTCGGGCTTATGTTATCAGTTCTTTTTACGCCTGATGGAAGCAAGCCGTCAGCCATAAAGACCGGGCCTTCTTCTCAGTCGAATGAACGGATCATCGACCAGGAAATTGTCTACCCGCCGGGCAGACTCTTCGTGGTCACCTGACTCCTGCTCTCGGAGCAAAGAAGCGAGGAAGTTATTTCCCGCTTCTCTTTTTTTTTGCAAAACCGGCGATCATTTTTTTTCAGACTGCTTTTTTCGCCGCTTCTTTTCCGGCATCTTCATCCGCTATCAGTATTCGGGCGTCTATGACTCTGAAGTTATCCGCATCGGGGAAAACATTGAGGGGATTGATATCGAGCTCTTGAATCTCCGGAAAATCCGAGACAAGCCGAGAGAGCCTGAGGAGAAGTTGGGTGAGGTAGGGCATGTCCACGGCGTCCTCTCCGCGGGTGCCGGAAAGGAGGGGGAGGCTTTTTAGTTCAGAAAGCATTTCCTGAGCGTCTTCTTCGATGAGCGGAGCGAACCGGAACGCGACATCGCGGAATACTTCGGTGTAGATGCCTCCCATGCCGATAACGAGGATAGTCCCCAGCCCACCGTCTTTTTTCGCCCCGAGGATGAGTTCTTTTCCTCCGGCGAGGGCCATTTCGACTACCATGACGCCCTCGAGTCTCGCGTTCGGCGCCTTCATGCGGACGCGATGGAGGAGCTCGCCGAATCGCGCGCCGACATCTTCAACGGGGACATCGAGCATGACGCCACCGAGCTCCGTCTTGTGGATGATGTCCGGCGAAACTATCTTGAGCGCCACGGGGCTGCCTATTTCCCGTGCCGACTTCATCGCTTCTTCGGGAGTTCTGGCATAGAAGCTCTTGAGGAGGGGAAACCCATAGGCGCGTAATACTTCGTAGGCTTCCCGCTCATAGAGTGCCGTGCGCTCCTCGGCGAATACTCGCGCGAATATTTCCTGGGCTTTTTCTTTTCGGATATCATCGAATGTTCTCGGCTCGGAGAAATGCGCTTTTCTCCACTTGCCGAATCGCGCCATATGTCCGAGGGCTTGCGCCGCTTCTTCAGGGTAGCGAAAAACGGTGGCGCCGGCTTTTTCGAGCACCTCGACTCCGCCCTCCAGGCGGAAGGCGCCGGAAAAGACCGCTATGACCGGTTTGTCGCACGAGATTTTTGCCTTAATGATCGCTTCGGCAGTTTTTTCCGCCTCGGTCATCGACTGCGGAGTGACGATGACCAAGAGGGCATCAATACCCGGTTCTTGGGAGAGGATGTCGAGAGCGGCTTCATAGAGATCCGCTTTCGCGTCACCGAGAAGGTCGATGGGATTCTCGATGCTTGCGGCGCGCGGAAGGATATCCCGCAGGGCTGATTTCGTGGTGTCGGAGATATCCGCCAAAACAAGTCCTGCCTTGCTTACCGCGTCCGTCGCGAGTACTCCTTCGCCGCCGGCATTGGTAATGATGGCAACCGAATTCCCCCTGATTTCCGGATTCTGAGAAAAAATCGAAATGCCATTTAAGAGCTCGTGAAGAGTATCCACTCGTAGTATTCGCGACTGCGTAAAGAGCGCGTCGTAGGAGGTGTCGGCTCCGGCCAGAGCTCCCGTATGGGAGCTCGTCGCCTTTATTCCGCTTTCGCTGCGGCCGGATTTGAGCGCGAGGACGGGCTTCGCGTCAGGGCGGGTTATTATCGATCGGCCGATGCGGACGCACTCGGAGGCGTCGGTCATGTTTTCGGAATAAAAAGAAATGACTTTGGTGTCCGCGTCTTCTCCGAAGTATGAGAGCAGCGCTTTCTCGTCGAGCGACGCCTTGTTCCCGGTGCTGACGAATTTCGAAAATCCTAACCGGCCGCGCGTGATGTCAAGAAGCGCCGTCATGATGGCGCCGCTTTGCGAAAAGAAAGCGATCGATCCAGCGGCGGGCAGCGTGGGAGCGAAAGAGGCATTGAGGCCGATTTTCGGGTGAAGGAAGCCGAGACAATTGGGGCCAAGCAGCGTCATGCCGTACGAGTCAGCGATTTTGATAACCTCCGATTCGAGAGACTGTCCCGCGACCCCGGTTTCCCGAAAGCCGGCCGAGATGATGATCGCGGTGCGGATACCTTTTTTACCAACTTCCCGCAGCGCTTCGGGAACCAGCTGCGCGGGTATCACGATGATCGCGAGATCCGGCGTCTCGGGAACGCTTGAGATGTCGGGATAACAGATCGTATCAAACAGCCTGTCCGTTTTCGGATTGACGAGGAATATGTCTCCGTCAAAATCTCCCGTTATCAGGTTTTTTGCGATATCATTGCCGACACTGAAAGGAGTCGTGGAAGCTCCGATGACGGCGATGGATCGGGGGGAGAAGAGGGTTTCGAGATTCGATGTGTGCATAGGCTGAAAAATGGGATTACTTTCTCAGTATAGCCGATAACATGCGTACTTGACAAAATAGGATTTTCTTGCTATCATATAGCGTTAAAAATTATCAGCTGAAATATGTCGTATTTGACTGCGCGCGGAGCGAAGGTAGGCGGAATTTTTCTTGTAATGGCGACAGCGGTGCTGGTGCCGGTTTTCGCGTGGGGCGGAAGCGAAACGATCTTTGTTGACAAGGACGCGAAAGGTTCTGAGTCAGGTTCTTTCAGCCATCCGTATCGCACTATCGCCCAAGCGCTCAAGCACGCTGATTCCGGGACCGAAGTCCGCGTGAAGGGTGGCGTGTACAAAGAAAACATCCAGATTCCGAAAGGAGTGAAGCTCGTAAGCGACAGCGAAAATCGGTCAAAAGTCGTTATCGAAGGCAGCGACAACAACCCGACCGTTCTTATGAAGCATCAATCCACTCTCAGTCATGTGACGATTAAGGGCGGCCGCAACGGTATCCGCGTGGATGACGATGCGAAGGCGCATATTTTCGATGTCGTGGTAAAAGACGCGGAGCGTGATGGGATTTTTATCGAATCCGCTTCTCGCCAAAAGAGTCGCCGCGCGTATATGGAGAAGGTGGAGGTCAAGAATAACGGGAAATCCGGGGTGTATGCGAAGAAGCGTCTCGTAGTCATGGTAAACAGCAAGGTGCATGACAATACCGCGGATGGCATCGATTTTCAGGCGGGCGTCGATGGATGGCTTGCCGATACCAAGGTGTATGAGAACAAAGGAACAGGCTGGAAGGTGGTCCTCGATGGATCGGAGATCTGGTCTGAAAAAAATGATTTTCGTGCCAATGGGCGGGAAGGCGTTCAGGTTGAGAGTTTCGGGGCTCCTGGAAAATTTGGAGCGAAGAAATCGAAGATGGTAGGGAACAATCGCTACGGCATCGCGCTTGTCGCCAGGAATTCCGCCGCGCTTTCCATGTGGAAACATATTTTCCTCGAAAAGAATTCGGTATTCGAGAATACCGCCGGTCAGACCTCGAAGGTATTGCTTGCGCAATAAATAAACCAAATAAACCCTTGAAAAAACCTCGGGAAACATAACGAAGACCAGGCAGTATATATTGTAAAGTTCTTCTGTCCAAGCGTCCCAAAGAAGAGAGGGCTGGCGTTTGAGAGAAGAGAGATGCGCCTATGAAAATCGCACTTATCGGACAAAAGGGTATTCCGGCCAAGTCAGGCGGGGTCGAGAAGCATGTTGAAAAACTTGCCGAACACCTCGTCTTGCTTGGTCATGAAGTGACGGTATATGCCCGTCCACACTATACGGATAAGGCCCTGCGACAGTGGCACGGGATCCGCGTGGTATCTTTGCCGAGCATCCATACGAAACACCTCGATTCGATCACGCATACTTTCGTGGCGACGATGCATGCCTTGTTCCAGCCGTATGATGTGATCCATTATCAATCCATCGGTCCCTCCACCCTCGCGATCATTCCGCGAATATTCAAGCGATCAGCGCTCGTCATCGCGACCTTCCACAGCCGGGATTATTTCCATAAGAAGTGGAACTGGTTCGCGAAGAAGTTCCTCTTGTTCGCGGAGAGGCTCACCTGCACTCTTCCGGAGAAGACGATCGCGGTATCCCGCGGCATGGCGGAATATGCCAAGGCGGAATATGGTGCCGATAGCGCCTATATCCCGAATGGCTCGGAAGGCGAAGCGGTTGCTACGAGCGATTTTCTTTCCGGATTCGGATTGAAGGAAAAGCGATATATCCTGGTCGTTTCGAGGCTTGTCGAGCATAAAGGGATCCATTATCTTACCCGGGCCTTCCAGGATCTGGAGGATACCGGAAAACTGCCGAACAATTTCAAGCTCGCGGTCGTCGGCACGCATGCCGAGACGCCGGAGTATGAGGCGTATCTCAAGACGATGAGCCAGGGTCGGGAAAATATCCTCTTTTTGGGGGAGCAGACCGGAGCGGCCCTTTCAGAGCTTTTCTCTCACGCGGCCATATTCGTACAGCCGTCCGAGGATGAAGGAATGTCGATAGCGCTTCTGGAAGCGATGAGTTACGGTCTGCCGATCGTCGCAAGCGATATATCGGGTAATCGGGAGGCGCTCGGCGGAGCGGGGGTATATTTCGAAGTGAAAAATATCGAATCATTGAAACAGGAACTCGCCACCCTTATCAATCGGCCGGATGACATGGAAGCATTCGGGAAGCTTGCCCGGATGCGAGCCCAGAGCGTCTATAGCTGGGATTCGATCGCGCGGAAAACAGTCGCCGTGTACGCCGACACGATAGCATATCGCTCCAACAAAATTTATGGAATCCAAAGCAAAGAGAACGCATAAATTTTCAAAGGAAGGCAGAGGGCGCTATTTTCTTATAGCCGCTCTTTTTGCGTCGCTTGCTTCGATGCTTATCCTGGCGGACTCTTTTCGCGTCTATGAGTCCAAGGTGACGGCGATCCTGATCGCGAAGAGCGATCGTGCCGCGACGCTCTCCCGATCCATGGTAGAAAACACGGTTCTCCTCGCCGATACGATGGCGTATCAGAATCGTTTTTTTGAGGCGATATCCTCGAAGAGCGGAGCGTTCGATGAGACGCCCGATGCATTGCGGCGAGCATCTTTTCGTAAGATGATTTCGGTAAGCGCGGGCGAAGAGGGGAGCGTGCTTTCCATCCGTGGCATCGCGGAGGATCCCGATGATTCCAAGGAACGGGCCCGCCAGGCATCGCTTACCCTGTTTCAATTCTTCGGACAGTACTATAATATAAAAGACGATGTCGAATTTCGCATCATCGAAGGCCCGGTGACTTCTTCGGTAATCGGGAATAAATGGGGATTTTTCGGTGCGAGCCTTGCGCTCGGAGTGCTTTCGACCGGAGTGCTGTTTCTCGCGCTCTTCTCCCTGCCGAGCCTCATGGGCCGTATGCGAAAGGAGGAAGTCTTTCACAAACCTTTTTTGGATGCCAAGGTATTCGAGCCGGAGCGCCCTTTGTCCTCGCCTTATTTCGACCAAGAAAAAGATCGAGCGGAGGATGTTTCATCGATAGATGAATTGTTCTCGGAGGAAGAAGGCGTTGCCCTCCGTCTCCTCGAAGATGCGGTCCAGCACCTCCTTGCGCGGCTCGACGTTCGCGCGCGCCTTGATGTAGGCCGCCACTTCATCGCGCGTCAGCCCGCGCAGGACGATGCGGTCGAACCCCGACTCGCGGTTCAGCGACGCGAGCGTCTCCGACAGCGCGCTTTGTCGCGTGATGTCCGTATCGCGATAGTTCCCGACGACCAGCACGCGCATCCTTGACCCATCGTACTCCGCGCCTTTATCGGGGCTTTATCGCCGCCGTGCTTCACTCGGCGGGCCAACCGCGAGCGAGGAGCGTGCCGTGCCCGAGACGACCGTGGAAGAGCAGCGCGAGCTGCTGGAGCAGGCGCTCTTCGAGATCAAGCGGGTGATCGCCGGGCAGGACGCGATGCTCGAGC
>CALMHZ010000052.1 GCA_937864125.1 uncultured bacterium | reverse complement strand
CGCCTGCATTTTCCTGAACAACATATCTTATTCTTCCATCGTTCAGAAAAGGAGCGATCACTTGCGACGTATCATCCGTAGAACCGTCATTGACGATAATTAATTCAATGTCCCGGCACGTTTGATTCAAAACACTCTCAATCGATGCTCCAAGGTATTGTTCAGAATTGTAGACAGTCATCAATACGGAAACTCTTGGGTTCTGATTTTTCATACATTCAATTATAAAAACAAGCGCACTAATTTTTTTCAGAAATATTCACCTTCTCCCGAACGATATAGAGCGGGCGGTTGATCACTTCGTTATGGATTCGTGCGATATAAAGGGCGATAAACCCGAGTGAGATGAGCACTATCCCGATGAGGAACATATTGCTCACTCCCAAAATAGCGATCGGAGTGAACATATTCGGAGCGCTGACCCAATTCGTCACAAGCATGCCGAGGAGCAGGAATCCGCTGATAAGCATGATGACGATGCCGATATATCCCGCCAGACGAAGCGGAAGAAGCGAAAAAGAAGTGAGGCTGTTGAGCGCGAGCTGAAAAAGCTTGCCATACGAGTAGGTCGCGACGCCATGGATACGCTCCGGTGCCACGAACTCTACCTTGGCGCGCTTGTATCCCATCCAATCGATCATCCCGCGGAACATCCGCTCGCGCTCGGGGAATTTTCGGAATACTTCGATCACCTTCTTGTCCATGAGGCGGAAATCCGTCGTTCCGGACTCGGTCTTCACCGCGGACACCTTGTTGAAAAGCCAGTAAAAAACTTTGGAAGAAAGTTTCTTGAACAATCCGGCGCCTCGATTTTCCTTCCTTACCGTGTAGACCACTTCAGCGCCCTCCTCCCACAACTTGAGGAACTGGAGCATAACTACCGGGGGATGCTGCAGATCGGCATCCATCGTGATAACCGCGTCGCCGGTCGCGACATGACATCCGGCCGATGTCGCGGGCTCCTTGCCGAAATTGCGGGAAAAATCCAAACCCTTCACCCGGATATCCTCGCGCGAAAGCTTGAGGATCTCGAGCAGGCTGTTATCCCGGCTTCCATCGTTGACGAAGATGACTTCGAAATCATACTCCGGACGAGTCAAAAGCGTTTTTTTTATCTCGTCGAAGACCAGAGGAATATTTTGCTCCTCATTGAAAACCGGAATGACGACAGAAATCAATTTCTTCATAGGAGGATATGACCTTATGGCTTTATTTTACACGCTCTGGCGACAAATACCAAGCCGGAAAGGAGCGCTATGACCTGCGCCCCGATCACGACCATGATGATAGAAATGACGCTTGATCCCCAAAAAAAGATTCCGATAGCCTCGAGAATCGCTATCCCGAGGAGCCACTGAGCGGCCAAGGTCACCTGCATCGAGAGCAATTGCTGGAGGATGAGATTGACCACGGCATAGAGCCCGGCCGCCAGCCCGAACCATCCCAAAAGCGGCGCGAATTCCAGGTACTTATCCCCGAAAAAAATACTCATCACGAATTCCGGCACGAGGAAGTAGACGGTGATAGCGATCGTAACCGCAAGCACCGTGAGCGCAAGCGCCCCCCAGAACACGGAGAAGCTTTGCGGTCCGTCTTTCTCCCTTTCCACCGATTCGGACGACATCGCGAACAAAACCGCAGCCATGACACCGGTCGCGAAAAAAATCACCTTCGCGACCACCATGAGGGCGCTGTACGCTCCCGCGATTTCCGGGCTCAGGGAGTGTTTGGCGAGAACCATATCGACATTGCCGAGCATCACGAGCCCAAGAGTACCGAGGAACGCCGTGGCGACATAGCTCCGTACGGATGAAAAACTAAAGGGCTCTTTTGCTTTTTCCGAGGATGTTTGGGAAAGAGGAGACTGGTGATTCTTTAAGAATCGAAGGTTCCTGACCGAGATGAAATACCCGATCGCCCCAGCCAAAACGATACCGAAAATGATACCGTCCAATCCGAATCCGAGCCAGGCAAGAAAAATCCCTAAGACAAGCTTGACGCCCGCTCCGATGACATTGGCTCGATTGACGGCGCCGAATCGCTGCCATCCCGAAAGAAGCCCGATACTGGCCGATGAAAAAAAAGTGAGTGCCGCAAGCATCCACACGAGCGAAACAGCAAGCCAATCATCGATCCGGAGGAACGACTGTATGAAGGGGGTCAGAAGAAATCCTCCGATCAGTATCGGCCAGCCATATTTGATGATCCGCGTATTAAGGAACGAGAAAAGATCTTTTCCAAAAAAGTAATCCTCGCGGGCCTTGGCTATCGCGCCATACTTGGTAGCGACCATCCCGAGCGCCGCCGCGGGAACCGATATGATAGCGAGAAGCGCGATAAGGGACTGGACGGCTCCGTAGGTCTCCGCATCCACTATCCGCCCCAGGGAAAAATGAAACGCGTAGTTGAGCACATTCATAACCATCGTCCCCGAGAAAAGGACGGCACTGTTTCGAAGAAAAATATTATCTTGAAAGAGAGTAAAGATCCATCTCATACTGTAATGACTCTCAAATGATGTTGTTTTCGGGTATCCAACGCCGCATGAATGTATAGACAGCCTTTCTCTGACTTCGGCAAACAATAACCATGTAAAAGTAGCATAAAAAAGCCGAAAATAGAAGAGCTTGCAGGTGAGCGCCTCGTGGCGGGATATTCGCGCCTAGCACAACCCACAATTATTTTCCCCCTTCTGTCCCCAAGGATTCTTCGGTCTTTTTTATAATCTTGCTTATCAGGTACTGATAATAGGGGTCGTTGTGCGCGTTAATAGTCGTATATCTCTCGAGCGTCTTCTCGCGGGCCTTTTCTCCCATACCCTTTCGCAACTCAGGATCCAGTATGAGCTGTGTGAGCTTCTCTGTCCAATCTTCATCCGTCACCGCTGTGAAGCCGTCCACGCCGTCCCGCACCACGTCCTGGACGCCACCCACATCCGTGGCC
>CALMHZ010000051.1 GCA_937864125.1 uncultured bacterium | reverse complement strand
GCCCAAGGTGCGCTCGTAATTGAATGAATCGATCTGAAATATCGTCGCGAACGCGACAAAAAGAAGCGTGAGGATGAAAAAAAGATTGAAAAAATCCCGAACCATCTGCCAGAGCAGATAGATGACCGGCATCTGGAACATTTTATTGACCGCAACCGGATCGACCGTGAGACCAAAGAGCATGGCAGCCCAGGTAACTGGAAACGAGACAAGCGTAAATACCGCATACAGAATCCCGTTGATAGCCCACAAAAAAGGGTTTGGGACAGATATCGCCGACTCAGGGTCTGTGAAGTTTCCCTTGGCGCACTCATAAAACTGCTTAAAACTACCCGTCGATGTAGAAAAACAATTCTGTTTTGCAGCCTCCACAGGCTGAACATCAAAAAATAAAAATGCTGTTAAAAACAGAAAAAAACCAAGGGCTACGAAATGAAAATTTTTGTTTCTTGTTTGTATTGTTGCAAAACCCATAGAAGCGAAGAAAGTTTCTAGCAGAAATATAGCATGGAATAAAAAAAAGCCCAAATACATTTGGGCTAAGAAACCTCTTTATGCTCGACGGTCATAGACGAATCCTTCGACATAGTTCCACTCGAAAACAGGCAATCCATTCATTCCATACGGCGCAACGGAACGAATTTCTGACGGAAGGCTTATCCGTACCCTCTTTTCAAGGGTCTTCATTTGAACATATTGATTTTTGGGAAAGCCGTAGCTGAAAGACCCCTCAATTCCGGCCTCTGCCAACATTTTTTCAACACGCTTCATGTTCGCGTTTCGATCTTCAGAAGAACGAAACTTTATTTCCAAAGACCTTGTCCCTTGCGGAAGATAGAAGCTTACCATGCCATTGCTATCGGCAACCCCTTCTTTTTCCGAGATACTAAATGCACTTGCGCTAGAAGCATTCGAAGCGGTTTGAGCATCGTTATCCTTACATCCGGAAAAAGAAACAACCAGGAATAACGCGGCGGCAACAGTAAATACGGCAGATTTGAACGATTTCATGACTATCTCCTTTCAAGAGAAGTGAGTGAGACAACAAAATTGTCAAAGAATACGCTGGTAAGCCCCTTTTCATAGGTTGATGAGGACTGACCGGTACTTCTTTATACAACATTCCTCATTTTTTGTCAAATCAATTCCCTGGGATTCGAGGGCGCAAGGAGCCTCATCGATCCTCTTTCCCCCTCTTCATGACACTGATGTCGAGTTTTTTCGTATCGAATAATTCAAGCAAGTTCCTGAAACATGCGAAGCTAGAGGCATCTTCGTCCATCGCCTTCCAATACTTTCTCCCATAGGCTGACGCAGGCGACGCCGAGCCCCGCCTTCCTTCGAGTTTTTTAAGGAATCGTGTCTGAAGGGCGATCGCGGGCTCTTCTAGTTCTTTTCCGAACGGGAGGATATATTCACCATTTTTAAACTGCGTCGCATGAAATGCTTCATGGATGATGAGCGATGCGAGCCATGGCAAGTCATTTTTCATAATCACCGACTTATTGGCAAACCATATTTTCTCCGGCATAAAAAACTCATTGGTTCCGCCGGTTTTATGAGTAATAAAAATAACCTGAAGCCGATCAAAAATTTTTTGATACTCGGAGGGGTCGACCGTTCTTATCAAACGGAAGGCTTCGACAATTTTATCCAATAATGCCACATCCGGAGCAATGACCGTCAGGGTCTTTATTTTTACTGAAAGGAAATTTCTCTTCATAGGTTAATTATAACAAAAACAGGAGGGGTTTAGCGCCCTCCTGTTGCGTGTTCGATTTCTTTTATCCCTTGTTTTTTGACAAGATCTTTATGGCGCAGGGCGATGAGGCTGGCTATTTCCTTATAAGGAGAATAGAGCGCTTTTTGAAAGAGCTTGCGCGATACCCGTCGTCCGGCATGAGGCGGCAGTCCGGGATCGTGAAAGGTGACGGAATCCCGATCGATATGCGTGAGAAGAACGATGTGCGGCGAGTACCCTTCGCGTTCTTCAAAAGCCAAAGCGTTCAAAGTCACCAAAACGATATATCCTTCCCGGAAATATTTTTCTATTTCAGAGAAGGTCGTCGGACGCCTCATATGCCGGATCCGCTTTTGTTTCATGAATTTTCCGGCCAGGATCCTTTCTTGCTCGAAATCCGAGTGGCGCTTTTGAGCCTCGAAGATATCTTCCGTCCATATCATCCGAAGGTACTCCTTACCGAACTCCGCAAACTGCCTGTAATCGAAGTTCTCGATGTTCACTCCCTCGAAGCCTTTCTTTGCGAGGAAAAGCAACCCCGCCGTATTCCAGGTCCAATGACCCGGCCCGTGCGAGGTGAGAGCGTCAAGCTCCGCATAGCTATACTTCTCCTCGGGAAAAGTATATTTGAGGAGCATTTTCAGGCATGCCTGAAAACAGTGGCTGTCATCCTGCAAGTTTTTATAGAAAGGGATATGAAGCATAATAAAATATTCAGGAACAAAAAACCAGCGTTGAGCGAGAGAATTCCTCTCTTCCATGTTACGAAATCGATGCCTGTACAAGGAAATCTCTTATCATCGCTTCTTTTACTTCAAACTCGGGGAGAAAGATGACTTGTTCCGAATAATCGATATCATCGAAGTAGGCGAGCTGTGTCCGGAAAATCTTTTCGTTGAACTCACCGCCGAACAGTTCGGAAGCTTTCCCTGCTATCTCCCCGATCGTATGCCGGTCTTTCATGATGAAGTAGAGATCGACATAATCCTTCCACTTCGCTCGCCGCCCGAGCGCATATGCTTTCATCGCGGCGAGCGTGAGCACATCCGGCAGATTCGCGACATCACCGAATGGAACCGGAAACTCAAGGGGAAACGGATACCTGAGAAATGTCGTCTTCACTTCCCCGACAAGGACGGTGTATTCATCCGGAGCATCTATCATCACGCGGAGTTTAGACCCGGAGCCGGCAAGTTTCCGACGGATCTCGTCCGCATCGATCGGATCGACGGAAAAGAAATCGAAGTCGATCGATTCGCGATGGCCGATATGAAGCGCGATGGCCGTTCCGCCGACCATCCCGAAAGTAGCACGGAATACACCAAGAAGCGGAAGCAGCTTCTTCTGCTCTTCGCTCAGGGTTTCATCATGAAGCATACTTCGCGAAATAAAGATTGAAATAATTCCTGACTTCCGGGCGATAATTCGTCCTTCCCATGCCGGATAGTTTGGATTTCTCGCGGAATATCCTGGAGACTTCCCGAATGCCAAGAATCCCTATAAGTTTTTGAACATCGTCCCAATCGCCATAGTTGAGCGTCGCCTCGACGATCGCCTCCGCGTCGAGCGCGTCATAATCGCTCACATACCAGATGAGATGCCTCCGCTCCTTGATGAAATCGTGTATGGTCATGGAGGCATTATACCATGGATTTTCCTTTTCTACAAACAAAAAGCGGCGTTTCCACCGCTTTCCGTTTATCCGACTCCGGTTCTCCATCCCGAGAATGAGAGTATCCTAGTAAATATACCCCTTGATCTTACTGCTGTTCGTCGCGATGACCCGCTTGTTCACTATGCCCCAGCCCTTGTAATTCATTTCTGAGACGGTGATGGTGCCACCGGAGACCTTTTCCACGAACGCGACATGACCATAGTAAATATTATCCGTCGTAACGACGATCGAGCCGACGGTCGGAGTCTTTCCTGTTTTGTACCCCATCGCACGCGCGTTATAGAGCCAGGTACCGGCATTGCCTCCCCATGGCACATAGCGCTTCTGGGCGATGTACCAGGTGCAGTATCCGTACGGGAATCGGTGCCCGGCCCCGGCTTTGCCCTCGAGTTTTTTCCCCACGCCGGAAACATCCGTGACGGCGCCCGATTCCGAAGGCGTGGCATACTGCCTGAGCCCGATCCCCGTCGTCGGCGCGGGCTTCGGCGTTTCCTTGGCGCCTCCCGGAATGATAATCGACTCACCGGAAACAAGCTCGCCGTTGGCAGGTAGCCCGTTGAACGCTATGATTTCTGATCGGTTCGCCTTATAAGTAGAAGCGATGGTATCGATCGTTTCGCCGTTTGCAACTTTGTGTGAGAGCCCGGCGACCGGCAGAATGAATATCTGGTCCCCCGGCTTGATCGCATCGACATTCGGCAGATCGTTCGCCCACAGGATGGTGTTGACGGTAATGCCGTTTTTGGCCGCGATGCCCGATACGGTATCGCCCTCCGCTACGGTATAGATGCTCACGCCGCCTTGCTCTTCCGGGTCCTTGGTGATCGAGGCATCGGCTTGGGAAGTAAGGAGGGCGCCCGACTGAAAGGCGACAAGTTCGGTCGGATCAGCCGCCGCTTTCTCCGAAGGGTCGATCGCCGAAGTAGCCGTAGCAAGCGGCGCCAAAGAAAGGCTTGCGTTCGATGGCTTCCCCGTCGAGAAGGGTTTCTTCGGCTGCTCGGAAGTGCTGGATATGGTACCGCGAAAAGATCCGAAAAGAGGGCTTTCCGAACCTTGCTCCTGGGTGATGTTCGTTACGGAGACGAGAAGAGCGCTCGACACCACGAGAGAGAACGCTCCATAGTTCCGGAATGGCAGAATAAGTTTTCCGCCGAAGGAAGCCTTCGATGCTTCAATAGCCTTTTTCTGAATCCGATGCACCAGCGTTTCCGTGAGAGAAAATCTCTCCGCAGTGATTTCACGGATCCGTATGATGACTTTTTTGAGGCGAGAAAGAATAATAGGGAATCTCCCTTTCTTGAGACGGAAGCGGTAGGTCGGATGCTCCTTTAATGAAAAAGAAGCCGGTCAGACCATCGGCCTCTGCCCTAATTTTTACGCTAGGAAAGTATAGCTGTACCTTGGAATACTGTCAATGCCATTCGCCTGATTTTTTTAAAAATTACGCTTATATAAAGTTAAAAATGATATATCACACAGAAGGAAATCCGGACGGTTGGAGGAAAAAAATCATCGACCTGGTATACTGAAGGGCATATGGATACACCCACCCCTCTTTCGCTCCTTATGAAACGATTCTCAAGCCACCTTGAGATCGAACTCAATCGCGCCTCTCGCACGATAGCCAATTACGAACGATCCCTTGAGAAATTCTTTTCCTGGAGCCATGCCAAGTATCCCGAAGACATAACCCTCGAACGGATCCGGGAATTCCGTATCTATCTCAATCGATGCGACAACGGTCGCGGCGCCCCGCTCAAAAAAATCAGCCAGACCTATCACATAGTCGTCCTCCGCTCGTTCCTCAAGTTCCTTGCGAGAGAAGACATCCCCGCGGTGCTCGCGCACAAGTCCGA
>CALMHZ010000050.1 GCA_937864125.1 uncultured bacterium | reverse complement strand
CGGCGAGTTGTTTGAACTCTAGGCTCAGCCCATGATAGAGCGGGCCCCCGAGCGGAGGGAGCTTTCTTCCTCCTTTCCCCCCGGTGTTTTTTGTGATCAGGGCGAAAATCTCGTCTCCCAAAATCTTTTTCGGCTTCTGCTCCGAGAGGGTGATTCTGATGCCTTCTTCAGGTTTCTTGGAAGGGGTGATGGTGATGTCCATTCGAACGCTCCTTGTAGTTAATGAACAGGTACAACAAAATAGTATACATCATTTTTCATTGAATGTCAAGTATCCTTTGTGCTTGTTTGAAGGGGGGATAGCCGAGGAATATCCTTATCGTAAAACCTGCTATACTTGAAAGAGAATTTTTTACGCGTATGTCATCCATAAGAACCATCAAAAGAATCATCCGCGGGCAAGAGGCTGTCGATGGAGCGGGGGTGCGGCTGACCCGGGTGTTCGGGCATCGCGATACGCGTGATTTCGATCCCTTTCTCATGCTTGACGCGTTCGATTCGACGAATCCCGATGAATATACCAAAGGCTTCCCGGCGCATCCGCACCGCGGCATAGAGACGATCACCTATCTTATCGAGGGGACGATTGCGCACGGGGATAGTCTCGGAAACAAAGGCGTGATCGAAAGCGGGGATTGCCAGTGGATGACCGCGGGTTCCGGGATAATCCATCAGGAAATGCCCCAGGCGAGCAGCAGGATATTGGGCGCGCAGCTTTGGCTCAATCTTTCGGCGAAAGACAAGGGCGTGCCGCCTCAGTATCGGGATATCAAGAAGGCGGATATTCCTCGGGTGGAGGGCGATGGATCGATCGTTCGGATCATCGCGGGGTCTTATGGCGATACGGAAGGATCCTTTCAAGGCGAGCATGCCCCTGTGACCTATCTCGATGTCGAGCTTCTGCCGGGGCATGAGTGGCATTTTGAAAGCGACCCCGCCCACACCGCTTTCGCGTATATTTTTCAGGGCTCGGGCTCATTCGGGGAAGGGGACGGAGCTGTGGTCGCGGAAAAGAATGCCGTGTTATTCAGTGAAGGCTCGATGGTCCGGATTCGGGCGAAGGAGGGTGGGATGCGGTTTTTGTTCGTCTCGGCGAAGCCTCTCCAGGAACCGATCGCGTGGGGCGGACCGGTGGTCATGAATACGCAAGAGGAACTGGATCAGGCGTTCCGCGAGATCGCCGGCGGGACATTTATAAAATAAGGAGGGAGTATAATAAAAAATATATGGAACAATTCCCGCAACCGGCAGTCGAGAAAATGCCGAACATACGCGAGTTGGTGAGAGGAGAACCGGATGTAGTCTTTATTCTTACCGGAGCCCTCAAGTACAACGAGCAAAAGGGACGCTATGAAACCGGATCATTTCAGGATAAGGATGAAAATAGCGGACTGGCTACGGGAGGGAAGGACCGAGTTTTGGCAGCGGCGGCGATTCATGGCGCGTTTCCTGATACCACTGTCGTTCCCATGAGTCGGACGCGTGATCCGAATCTGCCTACCTATGCCTCGGTCATGAGAGGGGAGCTCGAGCGAAAAGGAGTGCCGACAGAAGATATTATCGAGGAAGATGAATCCGTGGATACTATTACCGAGTTCAAACAATCGGCGCGGTTCGTAAAAGAGCATGGATGGAAGAAATTGGTGTTCGTTTCGAGCGATTGGCACCTGCCGCGGGCCGAAGCACTTTTCAACCATATTGAAAACTTTGCCGACACTCCCGAAGAGGAGCAGTCATTGACCGAATTTGCCGACAAAATACGGATAGGCGAAATAGACATTCAGTTTATCGGATCGGGGAAAATCCTGAGTTCGACAGATAGGCGGTACCAGTCCTTATTTGAGAAGATCAATGCAGATGAAGGCATGAAGCAACGGGCCGCACTTGAGGAAAGCGCCCTGGCTCAGATCAAAAATGGGACCTACGGAAAATATGCGCTTACCAAAAAAATATTTTCTGACGAGGCGAAGTGAGTGAGCGCCCGGTTTTCTTTTTGATATATTTACAAATAAAAAAGAGCAAAGTCATTATGATTTCGCTCTTTGAAAATTGTCGTGCTGGAGTGTCACCTCAAAGGCAAGCCTTCGCTTTCGATGTCTGCGCCTCATTGTCTCCCGAGTTTTCCTGGGCACTCTGGAAAAGAGCCCGGTAACGGGACAGAATCTTATCGAATTCCTCCTCGCTTTCGATGGAAAAATATGACCACTCTATTTCTTGTTTTTCTACGGCTTTCTTCGCTTCAATCGAGAGCCATAGGATAATGCTTTCGAAATCACATATCTCCGGTTGCAGTTGGGCAAAAGAAACTTTTTCCGTCACCAGAGCGTGTAAGACATCATAGAGTGTAGTCCAGATAGAAGAAAGCGAGAGGGTGCGCTGCGTAACGGGCTGGTCAAAGCAGTCAAGCCAGATGTGTGCCATATCTTGGCGGAGGAGAGTTGCATGAGGATTTTCTTCCGTGTTGTTCCCAAGCGAAAAAAAATTTCTCGCTGTTCTAAAGATGTG
>CALMHZ010000049.1 GCA_937864125.1 uncultured bacterium | reverse complement strand
AGCCGAATCTCCCCGGTTCAATCCCTGTAAGACATCGGAAGCGCACTATCGCGATATGGGTCATAGTGGTCGTCGTCGCTCTTTTGGGGGTAGGGTTATGGAAAGCCGGCGCCTTGCTTGATAAGGTGTCTTCGGGAAAGAGCGGCATTTTTGAAAATGTCTTCAAGGCACTGCCTGGAGCGCGCGCCGAATTGAAGGGGGAGAAGGAAGGGCGGATCAATATCGCGTTACTTGGCATGCGGGGCGAAAAAGTCGAGGAGGGAGGACTCCTTGCCGATACGATCATGGTCCTTTCGATACATCCGAAGCAGAACGACCAGGATCAGGCCCGAGCCTCGCTTGTCTCCATCCCGCGGGATCTCTATGTGACGGTGCCGGACACCCAGGATAAACAAAAGATAAATGCCGTACATTTTTATGGTGAGCAGAAAGGGAAAGGGGAGGGAATGAAGTATATGGAGCGCAGTCTTTCGGAAATAACCGGCGTGCCGATCCACTATGCCGTCACCATCAACTTCAAAGGGTTCACGGATCTCGTGAACGCGCTTGGGGGAATCGATGTGCGGCTCAATGAGCCATTCACCGAAGGATTGCAGTTCCGTGAGCCCAAGGTGTGTGATCCATATGTGTTCACCGTTCCCGCCATAGACCCCGCCACGAAAGCCCAGATGTACGAATACAAGTATTTCAAGGACAAATACGGCCGTAAGCAGGCTTCTCCTTCAGCCGCGTATCCCCTTTGCTACAATAAGGATGTGGAATGCGGGGGCGTCTTCAGCCTGCCTGCGGGAGACAATCATCTCGATGGTGACAAAGCGCTTTGCTATGCCCGCGCCCGATACGGATCGAATGATTTCGAACGAGCGAAGCGGCAGCAAGAGGTGATACAGCACATCAAGGACAAGGCGATGAGTGCCGGAACCCTGACTGATTTTTCAAAGATAAACGGCCTTATCGACAGCTTGGGCGACAATGTCCGTACCGACATGGAGGGATGGGAACTCAAGCGGCTCTTTACTCTCTATAAGGACTTCGGCGACGCGCCCTTGAAGCAGAAGGTGCTTGATGATAGCGAAGAGGGACTTCTCTACAATCCGAAAAATACCGATAAGGCGGTAGGATACATCCTCTTGCCTCGGGGGGATAGCTATGCTCGCATACAGGAGTTGTTCCGTGCCTTGCCATAAAGCGCTTCAGCGCACGGATGGCTATGTCTTGCCCAGACCTCTCAATCATCGTCACGAGTTATAAGAATCCTGAATTGCTCAGGCTTTGCCTTCAATCCATTGAAGCCAATGCTGCCGATATCGCATATGAGGTGATAGTGGCCGACAGCGAAACGGAAGAGGCAACAGAAATGATGATGCGGGAAGATTTCCCTCAGATGAAGTTCTTCCCTTTTTATAGGAATGTCGGTCTCGCGCGACTTTTGGAAAAGGCGATCACTTCAGTACGAGGCGAGTATGTCCTCTATATGAACGGGGACATCATCGTAAGGCCGGGATCGATCGAGAAGCTCCTTGCGGCTATCAGGAAGGACCCGTCCATAGGGATCATCGGGCCGAAACTTCTCAATTTCAACAGCACCTTCCAGTACTCCTGCTTTCGCTTTTATCGCCCCTCCACGATTCTTTACAGGAGAACCGTCCTTCGCTATCTGCCGTGGGCAAAGAAGCATCTCGCGTGGTTTCTGATGAAGGATTATGACCACAAAGAACCGCGCGAGGTCGACTGGATCATGGGATCCGTGCTTCTCGCCAAAAAATCCGTCATTGATACCGTCGGCATCATGGACACCTCGTTTTTCATGTATATGGAAGATGTGGATTGGTGCCGGAGATTTTGGGAGGCCGGATACAAGGTGGTATACTATCCTTACTCTGAAATGTTCCATTATCATGGAAAAGGAAGCGCCAAGGGCGGGTTCATACAGTCGCTTCTTTTCAATCGACTGACATGGCACCACATCCGAAGCGCGTTTATTTATTTTCAAAAATATTCGGGAAAGAAATTGCCCAAGCATGGATAACTTTTTATTATGCACTCTCATGAATGAGTATTCTCCCGCCAACCCTCCGTCGCCTACGCCTTCAGATATGCTGGAGCGAAAAAACCGCCGCTTGGTTGCCCGGGTATTGCGCGCGTTCTTTTTCGCGATAGCGCTCTACATCGCGTATCGATTCGGCGTGGATCAAGGAAGAAACACGCTTTCCACTTTTTCCGCCGGCAGTCCGGCATCCCTGAGCGCATCGAGTTTTTTGGGGAAGAATGATCAGGCGAAACCCGTCGATTTCGATCTTTTTTGGAAGGTGTGGGATATCCTGAAGGAAAAGTATGTGGATCGGGGCAGTCTCGACGCGCAGCAGCTCTTCTATGGGGCCATCGACGGGATGCTCGCCGCTACCGGCGATCCGTACACTACCTTCTTCGATCCGAAAGAGCAGAAGGAATTTGCCGAAGATCTGAGCGGAAAGTTCGGAGGCATCGGAGCCGAAATGGGCATCCGCGATGAAGTCTTAACCGTGGTGGCTCCTCTTGACGGCACACCCGCCGAGCGCGCGGGGTCGATCGGATTGAGGAGCGCCGCGAGAATGCCGGCGCCCACGAGCATCTTGACGGCAGCGGCGTACTGAATGGCGGCGAGGTCCGACCCACTGTGATCGAGGACCATCACTTCATGGATCATGGTCAGCTCGAGGTGCGTGGCCGGATCGTCCACCGGCACGCGCGCCGACTCGACCTGCAGCAGCACGAAGAGCGCCTCGTTCAGTTGGCAAGGCTCCTCGGTGGGAAAGACTTTCGGCAGATCGGAAATCACAGATATTTCCCGTGCCCGCACGGCGGCATGCACCTGACGCACGAGGACATCATCGTCGAAATCGTCGACAGCGCCGGCAAGGTGTTGCCGCCCGGCGAGCGCGGTGA
>CALMHZ010000048.1 GCA_937864125.1 uncultured bacterium | reverse complement strand
GTGTTTATACCGAAGCATAAAAGAAATTTATATTTCTTTTTTAAAAAAAGGGAAAACAACTTCTTGTGGATGCTACAGCAAAAGTATCAGTACCACTCATGGGATGAGTAAAACTCGACCATACAGAATCTGGTCAGCGATGAAACAGCGTTGCCTTAATAGAAATTGCAAGTTCTACAAAGACTACGGAGGCCGCGGAATAACGTTGCCGAAGCAGTGGGAAAGCTTTACTGGATTCTGGAAGGATATGTCCATTGGATACGAAGACCATCTAGAGATAGACCGCATCGACAATAACCAAGGGTATTCAAAGGGTAATTGCAGGTGGACTAGCCGAAAGACACAGTCTTTAAACCGAAGGAACAATAGGTTTTTAGAGGTTTGTGGTCAGTCAATAACTTTAGCTGAGTGTTCGAGTATAGCAGGAGTTGATTCAAGGGTCATCGCGTATCGGATAGACAAACTTGGTTGGGATGTAGAGAGAGCAATAACTACTGCTGTTCGCAAAAAAAAACATTTGATATCCTATGTGGTTCAAAAAAAGACTCAGCATTATCGCTTTCGGTGACCTCCAATCCGGATGTTTCCGAGCCAGAGTCGAACGACCGCTCAAGATGCTCGCCTCACTGGGTCATTCGGTGACGATGACGACGGGAAATGAGTTCCCCATCGATCCGAATGATTACAACCTTGTTCTCTTTAACAACCTGATAGACGCACCGCTCCATGAATTTCTTGCTGATTTCCGTCACGCCACCATCGTGTATGACGTGGATGACGCGCTGGATATCGTGCCTGAGTTCATGCCGATGAAAAACAGGGATGTTTCCTCATTCGACTTTCTGCTGAAGAACGCCGACCTGGTGACAACGACGACCGGGAGGCTGAAAGAATACCTCGAAACAAATACCGATGCGCCTGTGACCGTCCTTCCGAATTTCCTTGATCTGTCCGAATTTTCACCGCGGAAGATGTTCGGAAAATTCAGGATCGGCTTCGTCGGGAGCCCGAGTCACGCACGAGACATCGAGATGCTGCGGGAACCGATAGGAAGGCTCAAGAAAGAGCATGACATCGAGTTCGTGACGCTCGGGGTGAAGAGCGGGTTCGGGAAGTTTTACAAGCCCGTATCGGCGAAAGACTATCCTCGCAGAATAGCCGAAATGGGGATAGACCTGGCGCTCGCACCATTGGAAGAGACCGAGTTCAACCGGTATAAAAGCGCCATCAAGTTCGACGAGATGATCGCCGTGCGGACTCCGATCATCGGGTCGAGGGTACAGCCGTTCACCGATTTGGTCCCGGATGAGTGGCTGACGGATGACTTCTACACCTCGATAAAAACACTCGTGGAGTCGCC
This sequence comes from uncultured bacterium, assembly GCA_937864125.1. GTDB lineage: Bacteria > Patescibacteriota > Minisyncoccia > Moranbacterales > UBA1568 > JAGOTT01. The sequence goes on along the minus strand of CALMHZ010000048.1, from coordinate 925 downwards.
CGAAAAGCTCGAAAAGCTGATGTCCGACCAGAGAACATGGCTTTCGGAAAGAGATATTCGTAAACAGGCAACATTATGGGAACAGGCGTACTTGAGCGCGTAGTCATCGAAACAGGGGAGACCGGGGTGGAAAAGGAACACCTGACTCGCTACCGCTTCGCCCTGCCGTTCTGTGAGGGGAAGAACGTGGCCGACATGGCGTGCGGGACCGGATATGGCACGGAAATGCTCAAGCGGACCGCGAAAAGCGTGGTCGGGTACGATGTAGCTGATTTCTGCGGGAACAGGGTGCTCGACTTGGACAAAGGTTGGGATGAGCATTTCGACCTCATCGTGAGCTTCGAGACGGTAGAACACCTGAAAGACCCGAAGAAGTTCCTCGAAAACATCAGAGCGACATCGAAAGAATCCATCATCTCGATCCCGCTCAACGAACCGGAAGGAGTCAACCCGTATCACCTCCACACCTTCACGAGAGAAGATGCCGAAGAATTGGTCCGGTCCGTGTTCCCAGAGTATGCGTTTCTCTATCAGGAAGGCGAAGTGATCTCCGAAGCAGCTTATCCATCATTTTTAATAGCCTATGGAAAACATCAATGAATTGCCGCAGCCGGTGCGAGAGCGGATAGAAATGCTCAAAGAAAAAAACCTCCTGAATGAGGAGGAAACAGCGTTTCTGCAAGCAAGAAGCGCGTACCTGACGGACGAAGAAAAAGAAAAGCTCTTCCCGAAGGAAGAGCCGGTCGTCAAGGAAGTGAAACCTCGGAAGAAGAAATAGGTTCTTCCTCCGGCTGATAAAAGTACGCGGCAGAAAGGTGAAAAGTAATGATCGACAAGATGGCAGTGACGAGCAAGTACAGCCTCCAGCCCCATTTATTCTTTCGGAGTTTCGATTCCCACGCGGACCAATCTTTCCACCATTTCA
>CALMHZ010000047.1 GCA_937864125.1 uncultured bacterium | reverse complement strand
AGCCCGAAGCGAAACCCGGTTCCCGAAGAGATTTTGCGCGAGCTGGAAGAGTGGAGTACTATTGAAGGGTAATATATTAAACAAGCGTATATGAATGAAGAAACGAACCAAGAGCCGATAGCCGCCACGGAAGCTGAAATCGTGTCATCGCCCGTATTCGATGCGAAAGATATCGCCGAGAACAAATACGTCGCGGCACTTTCCTATATCGGCATATTGTTCCTCGTGCCCCTGCTCGTAAAAAAGGACAGTCCCTTCGCTCAGTTTCATGCGAAGCAAGGACTGGTCCTTACGATCATCTATGTCATAGGCGGCGTGGTTTTCTGGATTCCGATTATCGGGTGGGGACTCGCCCTCGTCGTATTCGTTGCGAATGTCATGGCACTCTTCCGTACGCTCGGAGGCGAAGCTTGGGAAATGCCTGTCATAAAGGATGTCGTGAAGAAACTCAATATCTGATATTTTTCTTTTCATCGGCAGCGAAAAAATCGGCTCGTGCCGGTTTTTTTGTTGACCTCGATTTCGAAAGGGTGTAGAGATGAGGGGGGAGTTTTTTTACAAAGGAGCATAGCATGCGTATCTTGAAAAAATCGTTTCGCCGTATGTATATCTGGAATATTCTCATGGGAGCGGTCCTTGCGAGCCCCTGCGCGTTTGCGGTATCTATCAACCCCGTGGCAATGAAACAGCGATGGCCCCTTTGCGGCATCATGGCCTTGTATGTGGAGCACAATGCCTCCTTCGTGTCGATTGCGCGCGAGCCTCTGTGCGTGTTCTGGCGCCAGGGGATGTATAAAGTCGCCGAACCCGTGTGCGGGAAGATGGCGATTTGCAGTGAAAAGTGACGCTTTCTCTCGGAGTCATAATCAAAAGGGCCGTAAAAGACGCATTTGAGCGATTTTTTCATGGGATTCTTGCTCTTGACATCGAAGCATTTTTGGTGTATAGTGGAGTGTTCTCATGTGGGAATATTGTCGGGAGAAAGAGATGAAAAGCGGATTTATTTTGTTGTTAGTGTCCTCGCTCTCCGGGTGCATGGGGGTGATGCCGAGAGAAGAGACGCAGTGTGTCGCAACGCGGACACTCGATGTAAACGGGAAGGCTCGTGTAATGGAAACTTGTGTCGGCACCTCGGTGCGAAGAGGGTATCCGACTTTCGAAAAATCAGGAGTGAACCAAAAATGGTGAACTTCTCCAGAGGAGGCAGCCTCGATAACTTGAGGCTGTTTTTTTATGAAAAAAAAAGAGAAAATGATATACTTGATATCAAGCAGTACGCAAGGCATGTGAACCACTTTTCCATCTTTTCTTTTCTATGAAACATACGAAAATCGTCGCCACGGTCGGTCCCGCCACGGAAGCGAAGGAAATGCTCCACGCGCTCGTTGAAGCCGGCGTGAATGTGTTCCGGCTCAACTTCTCCCACAACGAGCACGCGTGGCATCGGGAGGTCATCAATCGCATCCGAGAGGTGAGCGCGGAGCTCGATCGTCCCGTGGGTATCTTGGCCGACTTGCAGGGCCCGCGCATCCGCATGGGAGGAACCGAAGAGGTCGCCGTGGCGCTCGGGCAGACCGTGCGCGTAAGCGATATCGCTCACGCGGAATTTCTCCCGGCTTCACATATGGCCACCGTACTCCTGGATGTTTCCGGCATAACGGATGCCCTGGAGCTCGGGCATGCCATTCTTATCGAAGATGGCACCATACGGCTCCGGGTATCGGAGAAAGGGGAGGGCTGGGTGATTGGTATCACTGAAGATGCTGGCCTTATCAAGCCGCGAAAAGGCGTGAACCTCCCGGATTCGAAAATCGATCTTCCTATCCTGTCGCCGAAAGACAAGAAAGACCTCAAATTCGTGCTCGAAGAAGGGGTCGATTTCGTGGGCCTCTCTTTCGTGGGATCGGCGGCGGATATCGAGAACGCGCGGGAGACCATGAAGCATTTTCTGCCGGCCAGTGCCGCGTTGCCGGACATCGTTTCCAAAATCGAACGGAAAGAAGCGCTTAAGAATCTCGATGAGATATTGTCCGCGACCGATGTGATAATGGTGGCACGAGGCGACCTTGGCATCGAGATGCCCGAATCCGAAGTGGTGATCCTCCAAAAAGAAATCATCCGCCGGAGCCTTTCCGCACTTCGGCCGGTCATTGTCGCGACCCAGATGATGAAAAGCATGACCGACAGCCCGACGCCGACGCGCGCCGAGGTGTCCGATGTGACCAATGCCGTCGTCGATCATGCCGATGCGGTCATGCTCTCGGAAGAAACGGCGATGGGCAAATTTCCGATCGAGGTCATATCAACCATGCGCGAAATCATCGAGAAGACCGAGGAATCACCTTTCGACGATATCTATCACTCCCTCGACCTCAATACCAAGACCGAATACGCGACTCTTATCCGGAGCGCGTATGAGCTCGCAAAAAGCTTCGAAGCCCGATCCATCCTTCTTCTTTCGATGAGCGGGTTCACCGCCCGCCTCGCCTCGCATTTCCGCCCGGAAATGGGGATGCTTGTCGCGACGAACAATCGCCGCATGTGGAACAAGTGCGGACTTTTGTGGGGTGTCACACCGTATCTTTTCGAGGGCGAGAAGAATCTCGATTGCCTTATGGACAAGATGATCGCAGCAGCCAAAGAGCGCGGCGACCTCGCCTCGGGAGACAAGACGGTCGTCTTCCTCGGACGCATCCCGGGCGAACATGCCGTGCAGCGGCTTGTCGGAATCCGGGAAATCAGGTAGTATCTCTTCTCAGTTATCCGCAGGGGATTTGGAAAGGTGGCCGAGTGGTCGAAGGCACACGCTTGGAAAGCGTGCATACCGCAAGGTATCGAGGGTTCGAATCCCTCCCTTTCCGCAG
>CALMHZ010000046.1 GCA_937864125.1 uncultured bacterium | reverse complement strand
CGACTCCCAAAAGTCGTTGTTTTGAAAATAAAGACATATTCTGTTTATGTTTTCTAAGCCAGCTCGACACTTTCTTTCTGTGAAAGTATATCACGAAAATATCCCCGTCGCCAGTTTGACACGAAGCCACGGGCGAAATACAATTCTCCTACCATGACACACTCCCTATGATACCTTCCCACCTTTCGGACAAACTTTCTTATCACGCCAAACAAGCCCTGCGCAACGCCGAAGCGCTCGCGAGGGATTCGAGGGTGCCCGCGGTTACCGCCAAGCATCTCTTCTTAGCGCTCCTTGAGGAGAAAGGAAGCCTGGGCAACCTCTTTTTCGCGAATGCCGGACTCAAGAAAAACGCCCGAAACTCCCAAAAAGACCCTCTTTTGCACCCCCTCGTCCCGCCGCTCCCTAAAAAAAAGATCCCGGAAAGAAAAAAAGGGGCGGCACGCCTCCCTCTTTCGCCCCACATGAAAGAAATCCTCTCCCGCGCGTACTTGGTTGCAAGCCAGTTCCATTCCCCCTATGTCGGCACCGAGCACCTCGCGTACGCGCTCCTTGATAATCCTGATGCCGAGACGATGGCCATCTTGGGAGCCGAGGGCGTCGAAGAGAATCGGCTCCTCGACAGCCTGGAAGCGCACCTCGGATTCGAGAATTTTCCGAACTTCGGGAAAATGCTCGACCTCCCGGATGTATCCATAGCCAAAAAAACCCAGATTCCATCGAACACGATACCCTTCCTCTCCCAGTACGCCGTCGACCTCGGAGAAGAAGCGCGGGAGCGAGGGGAGATTCTTTTCGGGAGGGAACAGGAGACCGACCGGCTCATCCGTATTCTGGGACGAAAAAATAAGAATAATCCCCTTCTCCTTGGCGAACCGGGCGTAGGAAAAACCGCGATTGTCGCAGCGCTTGCCAAAGCGACGCTCGAAGGCACCGTTCCATCGGCGCTTGCTGGCAAGCGTATATTCGCGCTCGACTTGGCGCTCGTCGTAGCCGGCACGAGCTTTCGCGGAGAATTCGAGGCGCGCCTCAAAGAGATCGTCCGAGAAGCAAGCACGCAAAAGGACATCATCCTCTTCATCGACGAAATCCATACCATCATCGGTGCGGGTAACACCCAAGGCGGGCTCGATGCCGCCAACATCCTCAAGCCCGCTCTTGCCCGAGGCGACATGCGCATCATCGGGGCCACCACGCTTTCCGAGTACAAACGGTATATCGAAAAAGATCCCGCCCTCGATCGGAGGTTCCAGACCATTTTCGTACGGGAACAGACTCCGGAAGAAACCAAGAAACTCCTCCGTCGCGTGAGGCGGACCTATGAGTCATTCCACGAGGTAAGCATATCCCCCGCCTTGCTCGACTTGGCGGTCGACATGAGCGTCCGCCATTGCCATGAACGATTCCTTCCCGACAAGGCGCTCGACATACTCGATGAAGCCTCCTCGTTGGCGAAAAACCGTCGCGGGGCCACGCTTTCCCTGCGCACGGCCGCGGCACTCGAAGGAGCGCGCAAGAATATCCTCAATGAAAAAGAACTCCGTTTCAGCAAGCATGGTACGGTGCATGGAGCGTTTGCCCAACATTACATCAAAACAAAGATTTTCGACGAGAAGTACCACAAGTTGTTGACAGGCTCATTTCGGCGGCGCATGTTGGGCGATTACGATGAAGTCACACGATTTGCTCCTGAAGAAGTCCTCCAAATTCTAGAACAAGCCGCAGATTTTCTGAACAAAGCGAAAGAATATCTTGCAAAGAACTCGTAAGAGTTAACCGCCGATTGAATGACGAAAGGGAATCCCACAATGGCTGAACTGTACTTCCAATGGCAAAACGATATTCTGCTCAAAGACATCTACCCCATGAGGCTGGTCAAACTGAGGGATTTCCTTGTATTCTACAAGGAAGCCGACTTGTGGGCGGAGTACAAGAACAAGAACATCTCGGCACTCGCGGCGGATGTGAAGGAGTACGAAAACGGCACAAAGAATGCCCGGACTGCATCCCTCAAGCAATACACCGACCTCAAAAACTATTTCATGACCAAGGATGTCAGGGGCTTATTCGCAAAATACAAGCCCGTCGAGGAAGAAGCGCTGGCGTTGATCCAGAAGAACCACGATTATTTCATCTCTTCGTGGCCCAAGGATGTGCGCGGCGAGCGTGCCTTCATTCAATCGCGCATGGAGTCGTTCAAGACCCAGCTTGGTTTCCTGCGGGACCGCATCCGTTATCTTCAGCGCCAACTGGAGGGGATGGCAGCAGAACACCCCAACCGCGGCAAGGTTGAAGTGGAGTACAAACTCAAGAACGGGTCTGCCCTGCCCATGCTGTTGGAGGAAATGGAAAAACTGCGGCAGTTCGACGAGACCTACGACAAACTGGAGAAGCCAAAACTCGAATGGTACAAACTCAGCAAAGCGGATCCGGCCTATGCCACCACCGAAGCGGAATTTCTCGTCAATTACGACCCGAAGGTCCCCGCCACGGTCAAAGACGTGGTGCGGCTGAAAGTGGAACAGTATGCGAAAACCCTTGAAGGGAAGGATCAGTATCAACTGCTGGCGGAAATCCGCGCCAGGTTCGAGAAGGATCCGAAGCGGTTCCCAGCCTGGCTGCAATACATGGTTGTGCATTTTTCAGGCATGCGCTACAAATCCGCACATGGATCGTGGGCTGATCCCAAGGACCTGCTGGTCCGCCTGCGCGTGGGTGATGTCAAAAAACAACAGGCTGCCCTGAGCGATGCCGAGGTGGCGGCAAGATGCAAGGAAAAGATTGCGCAATAC
>CALMHZ010000045.1 GCA_937864125.1 uncultured bacterium | reverse complement strand
TCCCGGCCCGAAGGGGAATCCCACCCCCGCAACAAATGACAAGGCGATAGGGGAGTGAGCCAACTGCTTGGCTCACGGGTGGGATGAGAAGGAATTTTTCTTGAACGGAAAATTCCCGGCCCGAAGGGGAATCCCACCCCCGCAACAAATGACAAGGCGATAGGGGAGTGAGCCAACTGCTTGGCTCACGAACGCAGTGACATAGGATCGGGTTCAATACCCGTTATTTTTTTGTGATACCATAGTCTGATAAAAGAGATATGGAAAATGTAAAAGAGAAAAAAACGCTTCCGTTCCGCACGATACTGTTTTGGTATTGGCGGGTGGTAAGGAAATACAGATGGTGGTTTTATGCCTCGTTTCTTATTTATGGCGCAGGGATATTGTTCGCGGATGTGTTCACGGTCGTCGCTTACAAGCATATCATCGATATCTTGGCCGGTTCGGGTATCGAGGGGCGGCCGGATATATGGAAATGGTTTTTGATTCTCGCGGGATTTCATCTGGCGCATTTCGTCCTTTTTCGAGTCGGTGATATTTTTTTCGCGCTTTCCCAAAGCCGTTCCGTCTCGGATCTTTCGCAGGCGGTGTTTTCCGAAATGCATCGGCATTCCTATGGGTTTTTTTCAGACCGATTTTCAGGAAGTCTCACCTCCCAGGCGCGCCGTTTCATAGATGCCTTCATAACCTTGCATGATGCGCTTGTCTTCACGCTCTGGCTGTCGGGCGTTCAGCTCCTCGGGATGTTTGTCGTCATCGCTCTTTTTTCTCCCGCGCTCGCGCTCTTTTTTCTCGTAGCGGTCATCGCAATCATTCTTATCGTCGTCCCGCTTCTGAAAAAGCGCCGAACGGTCGATGAAGAGGAGGCGGAGGTGAATTCAAGGCTTGCCGGGCGTTTTTCCGATGCGGTAGCCAATATCCTGACGATCAAGGTATTTTCAAACGAAGGCATGGAGAAAACCGCCTTCGGGAAGCTGGCTGCCGAAGAGGAGCGGGCCCGCATGAAGTCATGGAAGATATTCATCCTCTTAAGTTCGGTGCAAAACGGACTTATCACCCTCTTGCAGATCAGCATTTTCTTTTTCGCGATCTTTCTGTGGACACAGGGAAAAGTCACCGTAGGTACCGTCGTGTTGGTGCAGACCTATCTCCTGAGTATTTTCGGGATCGTCTGGAGCCTTACCCATACTGCGACTCGTTTTTTGAAAGCGATGGCCAACGCCTCCGAGATGATCGAGATTTTCGAGCTGCCCTCGGATGTAGGCGATCCGGAACATCCGGCGACAATGGTGGCGCCCGAGGGACGCATCGAGTTTGCGAAGGTCTCCTTCCGATACGCGGATGGGAAAGATGTGTTTCGTGATCTTTCTTTTTGCGTACAGCCGACGGAGAAAGTCGGGCTGGTCGGCCCATCGGGAGGAGGAAAGACTACCGTGACCAAGCTTCTGCTGCGCTTCGCGGATCCGCAGGAAGGAGCGGTCCTCATCGACGGGCAGGATATACGAACGCTCAGGCAAGACGACCTTCGTTCAAAGATCGCCTATGTCGCGCAAGACTCGCTTTTGTTTCATCGCTCCTTGAGAGAGAATATTTCCTATGGACATGAGAACGCGTCGCACGAGCAGATCCGGGAGGCCGCGAGAAAGGCGCACGCCCATCGTTTCATCGAAAAGCTCGCGAAAGGATATGAAACGCTCGTCGGGGAACGGGGAGTGAAATTGTCAGGAGGAGAGCGTCAGCGCGTGGCTATCGCGCGCGCGATACTCAAAGACGCGCCGATACTCGTGCTTGACGAGGCGACGAGCGCGCTTGACTCCGAGAGCGAACACGCGATCCAGCTCGCTCTCGACGAGCTCATGAAAGGGCGGACCGCCATCGTCATCGCGCACCGGCTCTCCACCATACGGAAAATGGATCGCATCATCGTGCTTGGAGACACGGGAGAGATCGTCGAGGAAGGAAATCATAAGGAGCTTTTGGCAAAAGGCGGACTCTACTCGAAGCTCTGGAGTCATCAGACGGGAGGTTTTATTGACGAATAGGAGCGGGTTCGATATACTTCCGGAAGCTCCCTTGCGCGCCTTTTCTGGTTTCCGGGGGTGGAAAAATGCCAGGGTAGCTCAGTTGGTTAGAGCACGGGACTCATAAGCCCGGGGTCGCGAGTTCGAATCTCGCCCCTGGTACGAGCGATGAAAGATGGGTATGACACGATTCCTTGATATCAAAACCGTCGCGGTAGGAGCTATCACCGCACTCGTCGTAGCGGCTTTTTTCATCGTCGGAAAAAATATCACGGCACCCGCGAAAACAGTCATCAATGCCGATCGGGTGAGCATCATCCGGGAGATGCAGGCTTTGGAGCGGCTGGAGACGAGCACCTTTACGATAGAGAAAGTGATCGAAGCGGGCACTCCGGAGGCGAGTTCTTGGAAGAACTTCCTCTTCGGCGACAAGCTTCTCTTGATCGCTCAGGGGAAAGTCACGGCCGGGTTCGATCTTTCCCGGATAAGCGAGCGTGATATCGAGGCCAAGGGTGACAAGGTCAGGATCAGTCTTCCTTCGCCTATCATCCTCTCGGCGACTCTCGATAGCGCCGAGACCAAGGTGTATGATCGAAAGACCGGTCTCTTCAATCGAGGGGAGATGAATCTCGAGTCGCAGGCGCGCGAAGCCGCCGAGAATTCGATCAGGCAAGCGGCCTGCAAGGGGAATATCCTTGCGGAGGCGAATCGCCAAGGAAAAATATTCATCACCCGGATGTTCCAACTTGCGGGCTTCAAGGAAGTGGAGGTCGTGGTAGCGGCCGGAGGAACATGCGAATGACGATGAAGGAAGGAGGAGATGAAGATTCTTTGTTTGGCGGGGGCGTAGCTCAGCTGGTTAGAGCGACTGCCTGTCACGCAGTAGGTCGCCGGTTCGAGTCCGGTCGCTCCCGCTGAACACGGAATAAGCAGCAGAATATTTTTTATCTGCCGTATATCCCTATCGGACAAAAAAAATCCCGACACGGTATGTCGGGGAGGAAGCTCATGTTCATGAAGCTTCAGGTTCTACATGTTTTGAGATGTGCTCGATTGCCTGAGCGAGGAGCTCTTCTTCTGAGAGGGTCGCATCGAGGAAGACTACTTCGGAGTCGCCCTGCCTCCTGATTTCTCGGAAGAACTCCAGATATCCTTCACGCTGTTTTTCATAGAAAGTGAGAGGATTCCTGTCGTAGTGATTTTGTACCTGCTTGGTATCGCCTTGCCGACGGGCATACGCGACTTCCGGCGGAAGATCGAGGTAGAGATAGAGCGTGGGTATGCTCTCGCTTTGGATGAGGAGAAGGGCTCGGAGTGTCCAAAACAGATCATCGAGCTCTTCGCGCTCCTCGTCACTTTTTGATTGGGCCACTACCTGATAGGCGAAGGTGCTTCCGTCGAAACGATCCGTGATGACCGGGTGCCTTGCTTTTCTCCAGAGCGCGATAGCATCCGTATGATGTGAGCGATCGTAGAAAAATCCGAGGAGCTGGGTTTTGACTGTGGCATTGAGGAGGGTATTCCGTATCGCATTTCCCGGTGGCGTACCTCCCGGTTCCCGAGTAAAGAAAAAGTGCTCGGAATCGAGCGTTTGCATGAGGCCTCGCAAAAGCGTGGTTTTCCCTGAGCCGTCCATGCCTTCGAGCGCGATAAATGGGGCGATGTGCTGGTTCATGATATCTCCTGTTGTGAATGAGCTGCGTCGATGATAGTGGTTGCGGTTTTTTCTGTCAAATATGATATGCGTGAGGCGCTCTTGACAGCGGATAGGGGAAATGATATAGTGAATCGCTGTACGGCATCTTTTTTCATTCGTTGATGAAGTGCCTCACAGGCGCTTTTTTAGTGAATAATAAGAAGAACACATGTACAAGAAATCGTACGCAGGCAGCAAGACGGGCGGATCTGGCGGCTTCGGCGCATCCCGCGGACCGAAGAAGTATACCGGCCCGGTAAAAAAGGGGAACAATCCGTTCACCTTCCGGGATATGAAGCGCGGCGCAAAGAAGCAGAAAGGCCAGCTCGGCCTCGATGTCTCGATGTTCGTCCGCAAGGCCATAGAGAAGACCGAGACGGTAGCGTTTCACCCCGAGCATCGGTTCGCGGATTTTCATATCGAGGAGCGGCTCAAGGCCTCCATCGCCAGACGGAAGTACGAGCATCCCACTCCGATCCAGGATGGTTCGATTCCGCATATCCTGAAGGGACGGGATCTTATCGGGATCGCGAATACCGGAACCGGGAAAACCGCGGCCTTTCTCATTCCGCTTATCAACAAGGCGCTGCTCCACAAGGATGAGCGTGCCATCATCTTGGTTCCTACCCGCGAATTGGCGGTACAGATCGACGAGGAGTTCAAGGAATTCGCCCGCGGATTGGGGCTCGTGTCGGTGTTGACCATCGGCGGCGTGCATCTTGACAAGCAGGCTCGCGATGTCCGCACTTCGCCTCATTTCGTCATCGGCACTCCGGGACGCGTCAAGGATCTCATCGATCGGAAGTTTCTCATGATGCCGAACTATAGCAATGTCGTCTTAGACGAGGTGGATCGCATGCTCGACATGGGATTCATCAAGGAAATCCGCCACCTCCTCTCACTTTTGCCCGAGAAGCGCCAGTCACTCTTTTTTTCCGCGACGCTTGAGCGGGAGGCGAAGGACTTGGCTATGAAGTTCTTGAAGGATCCTATCACTATTTCCATTCCCTCCTCGCGCGCGACGTCCGAAAATGTCGACCAGGATGTCGTGTACGCGACAAGCCGCGAGCAAAAGGTGGAGGTGCTCCATGACCTGCTCTTGAAGCCCGAATATGAGAAGTCCATCATCTTTTCCCGTACCAAGTATGGCACAGCCAAGCTTGCGAAGGCGCTGAAGACCCGCGGGTTTTCCGTGGATGCCATTCACGGAGATCTCTCCCAAGGGCAGCGCAAACGGGCGCTCGATGGGTTCCGCGGAGGCAAGGTAAGCGTGCTGGTCGCGACCGATGTCGCCGCCCGCGGTCTCGATATCGACGGGGTGACGCATGTGATCAACTTCGATCTTCCGGCAACCTATGAAGATTATATTCATCGGATCGGGCGGACGGGCCGGGGAAACAAATCGGGAAGCGCCCTCACCTTCATCGACAAATTCGGTTCATAACTAACAGCGCAGACATCTCCTTGTTGGGGATTCTCTGCAGTTTTTTCTCAAGATCCGCCCAAAAAGGCGGATCTTTCGTTTTTTCCTTTTGTTTTTCTTCGGGCTGATGTGATAGAGTGAAGGAATATGAAACATTTTTTTGACTTCTGGTCCATTCCTCATTTTTTGTCGGGTGTCGTTTCCGCGATGTTCACGGTGGTCATCGGACTTCCTCCTTTGTTCATGCTCTTTCTCACTTTCGCGATAGCGATCGTGTGGGAGCTTCTTGAGATGCGATTCCGGCTTCGCGAGGCGTCTCTCAATGTCGTAAGCGACGTGCTCTTGCCCCTTGCGGCATTCATAGCGACTCTTGCTTTTATGGAGGGCTTCGTCCCGGACGCGGACCATCGGGCGGGGCTGCTGTTCGTCGCGTGCATCCTCTATGTCTACACCAATGTCATCGCCTGGCAGGCGCGTTTCGATCATGATACTGATTTTCTGAGCTGAATACTATGACTCAAGAAGAGGCGCTTGCCATACTCAAAACCGGAGCCAGCGTTTTTTTGACGGGGGAGCCCGGTTCGGGGAAAACGCATACCGTGAATCAATACATCAGGTATCTCCGTGATCATGACATCGAGCCTGCCATCACCGCGTCGACCGGAATCGCGGCCACGCATATCCATGGCACGACGCTTCATTCGTGGAGCGGAATCGGGATCCGGAAGACTCTTTCCCAAAGCGATATCACCGATATCGCCCGGGGGAAATTTATCGGGCAACGCATCAGGAAATGCCGGGTGCTGATCATCGATGAGGTGTCGATGATCTCGGGAGACACGCTCGACATGGTGGAACAGATCTGCCGGAAGGCCAGGAAATCCGAAGAGCCGTGGGGCGGGCTACAGGTGGTATTTGTCGGAGATTTTTTTCAGCTTCCTCCGGTGTCCAAAGAGTCTTCTCAGCCCCTTTTCGCTTTTTCTTCACACGCTTGGCGATCGCTTAGCCCTCTCGTATGTTATTTATCCGAGCAGCATCGGCAGGAGGATAGCGTATTCCTCTCGGTGCTTTCCGCCATACGCCAAAACTCTTTCGATGAGGGACATTATGAGCACATAGAGAGGCGGCTTACGGAGCATGCGCCCGTTTCTTCGGAGACGATGCGCCTCTATGCGCATAATGCCAATGTGGATGCCTTGAACGCACAGGAACTCGCGCTCCTTCCCGGGAAGACATGGGTATTTATCATGGCCGAGCGGGGCCCCGAGGGACTTGTCTCTTCGCTCAAGAAAGGGTGCCTTTCTCCGGAAAAACTCGAGCTGAAGCTCGGATCCTCGGTCGTGTGCACCAAGAACAATCCGAGCGCCGGATTCGTCAACGGAACCCTTGGCGTCGTGGTGGGGTTTTCGGATGAGACACGCTATCCCATTATTGAAACAAGGAGCGGAAAGCGTATCACGATCGAGCCTACCGAATGGCCGCTCGAGGAGGAAGGGGTGCTGCTCGCGAAAATCATTCAGATTCCGCTTCGGCTCGCGTGGGCGATGACGATACACAAGAGTCAGGGCATGAGTCTCGATGCGGCCGTGATCGATCTTTCCCGTGTCTTCGAATTCGGGCAAGGATATGTCGCTTTGTCGCGGGTGCGCACTCTTTCGGGGGTACACCTTCTCGGGGTGTCGCCGCAAGCATTCAGGGTGCACCCGGCCGTTTCCGAACAAGACGGGATATTCCATGAGCTTGCGAGGGAGGCGCAGCGGGAATACGGCGCCTTATCTCAGGCGGCGCTCGCGCTGTTGCAGAAGCAATTCATCCGAAAGTGTGGAGGAAAGACGGCGGAAAGTCCCGAAGTGAAAAAAAAGAGCGGTGATATCGGCACCGATCTCAAAACAAAACGCCCGGCTTCAGCAAGCTACAGGCGTTGGACAAAAGAAGAAGAGGATATGCTCCGCGACCTTTCCCATAAGGAGCTCCCTCTCAAGCAGATAGCGGCATTGCTTGATCGAAAGCCGGGCGGGATACGGTCGCGCCTCGCCAAGCTCGGCCTCTTGCCTGAGCGATTCGGAGAATAGCGCGTCTTTTACGAGCGTTTTTCTTGACATGCCCTTCAAATTTTCTTTTAAAAAATGATATACTGAAGGAAATATTTTTTGCAATACATATGCTTCGAAAAAAATCAGCGCTCCCTTTGATTATCCTCTTGGGATTTGTCGTAGTCCTTTTGATCGCCGCCTTCTGCCTGTCATCGTTTCGGGAGAGGGGCGGAACGAGGTATCCTTCTTCGCATGTGCCACAGAAAGATGGCAGTATGTCACCATCACTCGCGGAAAGAGTGGCCTTGTTCGGAAGCGACACGGAACTTCGGAATTTTCTGGCCAAGTCTCATTCTGCCAAAGAGGCTCGTTTGACGCCCGGTATCGCTACGATGGACATCGCCACGGGCGAGTCGCTTTCCAAGTCAGCGGAGCAAGGGACCGGCGGAGCGGCTTCCCCTCGTTTTTCTGAAACGAATGTGCAGAAAAAGGGTATCGACGAGCCGGACATCGTCAAAACTGACGGAAAGAAGATCTACGCATCCCGTGAACCCGAATATCGATATTTCGATCCGCCTATTTCCATCATGGAAAAGCAGTCATCCACGGCACCTGTGACCGATACGAAGATCGTGCCTCCGTCTTTTGAGACGAAGCAGGAGACCGCTATTATCGATATAGTGTCGGGAGGCGGGCTCACGAAGATAGGCACGCTTCCCGTTTCCGGAGAGTTCCTTATTTTCGATACGACACTGGTCGTTTTCGAGGCGAGCGCTCAAAAGGTAGTCGGATATGACATTTCCGATGCCAAAAATCCGAAATCCGTATGGACGCATGAACTCAAGGATGCGAGCCAGGTGATTTCAGCGAGAAAATATGACAGTACCCTGTATTTGGTGGAAAAAACATGGGCAGACCAATCGCTCCCTTGTCCTTTCATCCCTTTTTCTATCAATGGGACGGATATGATGACTCCATGCACCGGCATTTATTACGCTCCAGCGGCTTCGTCTGCGGACGCGGTGTTTACGGCGGTTGCGATGGATCCAAAAACGGGAACGGTCCGCGATACGGTATCCTTTCTCGGCGCGCAGGGAGAGTCCGTCGTCTTCATGAGCGAGGAGGGGCTCTACATCACCTATCCTCGTTCCGGAGATCCGTTCGCGTATATGCTGAATTTTTTCCGTCAAGAGAAAGGCATCCTGCCTTCTTCCGCCTTTGAAAAACTGGAAAAGTTGAGTTCATATGATATAAGCGTCGAGGCGAAGATGACCGAGCTTTCGCAGATCATCGAGACCGCTTTCACGGGAAAAAATAATGATGACGCTCTCGCCTTGCGAACCGAAATGACCAATCGCCTCTCGAGCTATTCCAAGGCGCACGCCAGGGAGCTTGAATCGACCGGAATCGTGAAGCTGCGCGTATCGGATCTCGATATCGTGGCGCAAGGATCGGTGCCGGGGAAACCTTTGAATCAATATTCGCTTGATGAGTACGAGGGGAATCTCCGCATAGCGACTACCGCGTCCGCTTCGGGCATGCTCGGAATGTTCGTACCTCGGGATGCGACGACCAACGATGTCTATGTGCTGGGGAGCGATCTCAATCAACGGGGAGCCGTTCTCGACCTCGGTGTCGGGGAGAGGGTTTATTCCGCCCGATTCATCGGCGACCGGGGCTATGTGGTGACTTTCCGCGATACGGACCCTTTCTATGTGCTCGATCTTTCTTCTCCCGAGAATCCTACGAAGACAGGGGAGCTTAAGATACCCGGATACTCCTCCTACCTTCACCCGCTCTCAGAAAACAGGATTCTCGGTGTCGGCATGGAGGAAGGAAAGGTGAAGCTCTCGTTGTTCGATATCTCTTCTCCTTCCGAGCCGCGAGAGGTCGCGCGCTACATGCTTGATGAATATTGGTCGGAGGCTATTTCGAATCCCCGGGCATTCCTCGCGGATCCGGAGAAAAATATATTTTTCCTGCCGGGAGGCCAAGGCGGATTCGTTTTTTCCTACGACAACGACACGCTTTCTCTCGCCAAAGCCGTCAAAGATGACAGGGTGAAACGCGCGCTTTTCGTGGGTGATACATTTTTCATCGTATCGAACGACGCGATCTACTTCTATGACGAACGAACTTGGGAAAAGAAAGGGAAGCTTCAATTCTAGTTTCCGCCCTAGTCTTCAGCTATTTTTTTTCGATCCTCATCACTTGCGAGAAGCAAGGAAAGGGCGGGGATGATGAAGAGCGTAAGAAAGGAAGAGAAGGCGAGACCGAAAATGACCGCCGATCCGAGCGCTCTCCACAGGTCATTTGAAAGGGTGATCGGGAGTATTCCAAGAATGGTGCAGATCGAGGTGATGACGATGGCTTCAAAGCGTGATTTTCCGGCATCGATGATGCCTTCTTCGAAGGGGATGCCCACGGCGTGGTTGAGGCGTATCTTGTCGACGAGGATGATGGCGTTTTTTACGACTATGCCGAAGAGGGCGAGGATGCCGATAAGACCCGGGAAAGAGAGCGGAACACCGAATACCGCGAGTCCGATGAATACGCCGATAAGCGCCAAGGGAAGGGTGACGAGGACCATGATCGCTTTGCGGAAAGAGTTGAATTGTATGACCAGGGTGGAAATAATGAGCGCGGCCGCGATAAGCATCGCGCGGAGTATGGATTGCACCGATTTCTCGTTCTCCTCGTTCTGACCTCCGTAGGCGAGGGTGTATCCATCCGGAAGATCGTATTCTTTCGCGACTTTTTCCTGGAAGGAAGAAAGGATGTCTTGAGGGTTCGCATTCCCCTCGACACCCGAAGTGAGCGTGATGACTCGTTTGCCGTCGAGGCGCTTTATGGCGCTTACCGACGGACGGAGCTCTATGGTCGATACCTCCCGCAAGGAGATGGGGACGCCTTTTTTGTTCATGACTTCAAGCGATCGGAGGTCCTCAAGGGTGTCCACCGATCGGGAATGTATCCGCGCAATAACCTTCACCTCGTCGTCGTTTTCGATGACAGTCGTAACCTCGATTCCCGAAACAGCCGCGCGGAGAGTCGAGCCCACCGCGATGGCATCAAGATCAAAGAGTTCCAAGCGAACGGGATCAAGAATGAAGACATATTCCGCCGGAGCCTCTTTGATGGAGGTGTCGATATCCGTCACATTCGGGATGGAAGAGAGGATGTCCCTTAAGTCGCGGGCGATGCGATCGAGCGTGTCCGCGTCATCGCCGCTTATCCTCGCTTCGAAAGCGGCTCCGGATGGAGGGCCTCCCTGGAGAGATTCGACGCTTATGGTCGCGTCTTGTATCGAGCCCATATCGTTTCGGATCTGGGTGGCAAGGTCGTAGGAGGGAATATCCCGCTCTTCCGGATCGCTCAACCGAACGGTAATGCTCGCCACATCCGTCGAGTTTCTCGGCGTATTATCGGCGGCATTCTGAGATAGTCCGGGTTTTCCGACAATCGTGGAAAAATTCCGTATATCGGGATATTTGAGGAGCACATGCTCCGCCTTTCGGGCTATCGCATCGGTTTCGTCGAGCTTGAATCCCGGCGTCGCTGAAATATTCACAAAGAGCAGCCTTTCATCGGAAGCGGGAAAAAACTCCGTCCTTACGATGCCGAGCACGGGGAAAGAGGCGGAGACGAGAAAAAGCCCGAGGGTGCCTAAGACCGTGGTCCATGCGCGGCGCCTTGTCCGGAGGACGGAGCGGAGCATGCGCTCATAAAGGAGGATCACCGGATCAAACCTGATATAGCCATGAAGCAGCCTGTCGCCAAGACTATGGTCATCCGTCCCCTGCATCCTGAGTTTGGTCTTGATGAGGTCGTCGCTTTCGCGCTCGGCTTTCACGAGTTCGTCGTTCGCTTCCAAAAGCTTTTTGCCATTTTTAAAGAATCGAAATCGGAGGAGGACGACAAGGAAAGCGAGGCCCATGGCGATGCCGGCGAAGCGCGCTATCCCTTGAGGCAAGAACACGCTGACTCCCATGAGTGAGAGCGAGGCGAATACCGATAACCGGAACATGTTGGTGGTGAATCGGATACGCTCAAAAGTCGCCGCCAAGGGATGATTGATCATGATGGCGATAAGGAGCGAAGAGATAAGGGTTACGGAGACCGTTATCGGGATCGATTTTATGAATTGGCCGATGATGCCGCTGGAAAGAAGGAGAGGCAAAAAAGCGAAGGTCGTGGCCAAGGTAGTGGTGAGCAAGACCACTTTGAAATCCCGCAGCACGAGAAGCACCGCCTCTTCGGGAGTAAACTTTCCGCTGCGGAGATATTGTTTGGTGGCGGACACGACGACGATAGCGTCATCGACGAGCAGGCCGAGCGCCAAGAGGAGAGAGAAAAGCGAAAGGAAATTGAGAGAGGTGCCCGTGGCCAGCATGACTGAAAAGGTGGCGAAAAAAACGAGCGGAATGGCGATGCCGGCGATGATCGCCTCCTTGAGCCCTACGATGAGGAAAAGGGTGATCATGACGAGCGATACCGTGAGAAGGAAGTCATGGCTGAGCTGCTTGAAGTCCCGTTTGATGTCTTCTGAGAAATCCACGGTTATTTCGGCCCGCATGCCATCGCCGAACGACGGCGTAAGCCGATCGATCGTCGTCTTCGCCGCTTCCGCCACGCCCAATATTGAACTTCCGGATTTTTTGACGATATCGATGGTGACCGAGGGGGCCGGATCGGAGCCGTCAAGCGATATCCGTGAATAAATGGCGCGTTCTACGGGGCGGCTTTCGATCGACGCGATGTCCTGCAATCGTATGATCGCCCCTTCTTCCGTGTGGGCCACGGGTATGGAGCCGAGCTCCTGGATCGTAAAAAACCGCGCGTCCGATCGGATGGGATAAGAAAATTGGGTTCCTTGAAAATTCCCGCTCGGAAAGGATGAATTTATGCTCTGTATCGCCTGGTTCGCCCGGGCTAGGGAAATGTTGTAGAGGGAGAGTTTTTCCAGATCATACTCGATGGAAAATTCTTTGATGTCGCCCCCTGAAAGCTGCACCTCTCTGACGCCTGGTATTTTTTCCAATTCTTTTCCCAGGGTCTCGGCATTTTCCCTGAGGGTGAACTCATCATGGGAGCCGGTAAGGGCGATCGTAAGTATGGGCTGATCGTCGAACGATATCTCCGAGATGATGGGAGCGGTCGCGTCCTCCGGGAGCTCCGCTTCGATATTCGCGAGCGTATCTCGGACTCGCCGGATGGCGTCGTCGAGATTCTCGTTTGAGTCGAAATTGATGGTGGTGATCGAGAGGGAGTTCGCGGAGGTGGATGCGAGCGTATCGATGCTTTTGAGCGAAAGAAGCTCCGCTTCGATTTTTTTCGTCACGAATTCCTCCACATCGGAAGGGCCGGCTCCGGGATAAGCGACCGAAACGACCGCTATCGGTATCTTGACTTCCGGGTTGGATTCTCTCGGCAGCTCCCGGTACGATATGATGCCCCATGCCGAGAGGACGATAATCATGAGGATTATTACCCTTGTTCTCGTGACGAAAAAATTGAAAAATCCATGACGAAGCGAGGGATCGAATTCGAGCCGATCGAGGTAGCGTGAATCCGAGGATCGGCTATCGGCGGAAGAATTTTTTTGAGTATTCATGAGGGGAGTCTGTTATTGGACGCGCACCAACGAACCGTCCCGGACACGCTTGGCGTTGTTGATGATGACAAGGGTCGTGTCGGGAATGTCGGCCGAGACTTCGGCCTGTTCGCCGACCAGCCTTTGGATGGACACGGATACGCTTTTCGCGCGACCTTGATCGAGGATGAAAACTGAGTGGCCCGCACGGGTGGTGGAGATGGCCGAGAGAGGCAGGAAGAAGGAATCCGCCCCGCTTGCTTGTTGCGTCACGGGCGCTCGCAGATCGACCACGCTCCCGCTCGGAGTATCGTGAAGCGAGGACGAGGGAGTGATCTCGAGGAGCATCTTTCCGCTTGCCGGATCCACGGTGCTTCCTTTCTGCGTGAGGAGCCCTTCTTGCTCCCGGCTTTGCCCTTGGGAGATGATCGCGACCTTGTGCCCGAGAGGAAGAAGAGCTGCTTCTTCTTCGCTCGCGAAGAAGCGTATCAGCTGCTTGCCATTGCTTATGGTGGCAAGGGGGGTGCCGACAGATACCGAATCTCCCACTGAAACATTTTTGGCCGTGACTTGTCCGGATATAGGGCTGCGGATCGCCTGCTTGTCGAGAATGGCTTGCAGGCTCACTTTCGCGATTTCGTATTCATTTTTCGCCTGAAGTTTGGCGGTTTCGGATCCCTGGGTCTTCATCCGGTCGTCGCTTAGTTTCGCATACCGGTAGGATTTTTCCGCGCTGCTTACCTTGAGCCTCGCGACCGTTTCAGCTTCATTGTTCGAGGCCGTATCGCGGATGGTAAGAAGAAGTTTTCGGGCGCCGATCAGGTCCCCGAGCTTGAAAAAAATTCCGGTTACCGTTCCCTGTATTTCGGAAACGATACGGGCCTCGCCTTCCGTGACGACGGTTCCCGTAAGGGTGAGGTCGAAGGCCGTCTGCCTGCTTTCGGATATCTTCTGTACGGTGATCGCGGTGGCCTGTTCTTCGGTGGCGTTGCCTGGCCGCTCTTCTTGGGCGGATCGGTACTTGTCGTATCCGAAGCCTGCAATTGCCGCAAGCACAACGAAAATGATGATTTTTTTCATACGAATTTTATGGATAAAGGGCCCTCTTTGGACTTGTCGTCACTCCTTTGCCGATGAGAGAAGAAAGCCTCGCATCATGAACTCTTTTTGCCTCTTTGTCAAGAAAAAAACACTCTTCCGATAAGCCGAAAGGAAAGGTAGGAAGGGGGTGTTGTATGAAGATGGGACATCAGGGGCCATCTTCAAGAAGCTGCTTTAAGAGTTTCGGCAGGGGAATGAAGGCCGAGCCGATGACCCGATCCGCTCCGCCATAGTAAGTAAGGAGCTTCCCTCCTCGGACGATGGCGCCGCAGGGGAAGACGACATTGGGGACCACGCCTTCCCGTTCATATGGTTTTTCCGGCTCGAAAATTGGATAGCGGGAGCGTCCGATGACCCGATCGGGGTGTTCGAGATCGAGGAGCAATGCGCCGACGCGATAGTGGTGATCGTGTTCGGAGACTCCATGATAGAGGATGAGCCAGCCCTTGTTCGTTTTGATGGGAATGGAATTGATGCCGATTTTTTTGCTGTCCCACATGCCGCGGCGAGGGAAGACGAATGGCCGATGAGTAAGGAACCGCCCCTCCGTGAAATCCAAGTCGTCGAGGAAATTGATGTCGATCGCGGGTTGGATCCGATGGAGAAGCACATATTTCCCGTTTATTTTTTCCGGAAACAGGCAGGCGTCCTTATCATCTATGTTGGGAGGGGAGATGAGCATGGGCTTCGAGAATCGCTCGAATTTCTTATCCAGGAAGTCTTTGACCGAGATGGAAGAGAGTGCGACCCGGGGCGGCCCTGCCGCATCAACCGCCGTGTAGAGCATGTAGTAGGTGTCGCCGAGCTTGGTGATGCGCGGATCCTCAACTCCCGAATTCCCGGGATTCTTTTTCTGCTCGAAGTCTTCCCGGGGGGAATAGACCGGAGCGTCGTGGCGCAACGAGATGCGGAGCCCGTCTTTGCTTTCCGCATAGCCGAAGACGGAGGTGTCATCTTCTCCCATGGCCCGATACAGGATGCGGACCTTTCCTCGCCCGTACACGGCGGCCGGGTTGAACACCGCTTTGGATTCCCATCCGTTCGAAGGGAGGGGGGAGAGGATGGGATTGCCGCGGAATCGCTCGAATCGAGGATAGTCCGCGGGGTCCCTCGTCAACTCCGCAAGCAGTTTTTTGATATCTCCTTGGGCGACGCAGGTCGTCGTATCGGCTGCCCCGTAGTAGAGGAAGATCGTATTGCCCTTTCGTGTCGCGCCTGAAGGAAATACGATGTCCCGGACCTTGCCGTATTCCTCATACTCTTCTTCGGGCACGAGAAGGGGGCTTCGGGACTGACCGATTATTTTTCGCGGGTCATGAAGATCAAGGAGGATGGCTTCGATCGTGAATATCGGGTTGGGCGATTGATAATTTTGGATGTAGGAATAAAATACCAAGAACCCCTCTTTCGTTTTGAGCGGGGCCGCTCCGAGTTCCACATGGTCATGGGGGTGCCGCTGCAGGGGGAGAGTGTGGCGATCGAGATTTTTGTACCACTCCTGCCACTTGGCTTCATTCCAGAGGTCCTCTTTGGTATCGAAGGACGCGAGCGCGATTTTCCCCGGAGGGAGGTCGGTGTTCGCCGTCAGTATGGCCCAGAATTTCCCGTCGATCTTTTCGGGGAACAGGGCCATCGCCTTGGCGTTGAAGGGGGTGACGAGATGCCGCTCGGAAACTTTTTTGAGATTTTTCGAAAGGGCGACGGCGACACGGATGTTCTCCGGACCGAAGGGGAATCCTCCGAGCGCCGTATAGAAGGTGTAGTAGGTATCGTCGATCTTCGTCACCCGGGGATCTTCGCAGCCGAATCGCTCCCAGGATTCTTTCGGCGTGATGAATTGCCGATGGGCGCGGAAGTGTATGTCGTCATCGCTTTCCGCGTGTCCGATCGAGGAGATGGAGAGCCAGGGTCCCTCGTCGTGGAGCAAGGGAAGCGACTGGGCGCGGTAGAGAAGATGGGTCTTTCCTTTTTCCCGGATGGCCGAACCGTTGAAAGCGCCTTCCGCTTCCCAGGGGATATCGCTTTCGGGTACGAGAACCGGATTTTCGAATGATCGATGGAAGATTGGCATATGAAGTTCGTTAGGAGAGGGAAAATGATTTGAGCTTGGGGAGTTTCTGATCCTTGAGCGCGTCTAGGAAAGGGCGGAGGGGGGCGCTCGCGACGGCAAGCGTCTTATCCGAAGCGCCGTAGTACACGAAAAGGGTGTCATTTTGCACGACCGCGCCGCAGACATACACTACTCCATGCTTGTATCCGTGGTTTTCATACTCTGTTTCCGGCTCGAGCACCGGTTCGCGCGCCCGTATGATCACCCGTTCCGGAGTATCGAGATCGAGCAGCATGGCTCCTATCTTGTACTTGTTCGGATCCCGTTCGTCCATCGCGTGGTAAAACACGAGCCACCCCTCGTCGGTCCTCAAAGGCGGCGCCCCGACCCCTCGAACGATATTGTCCCATCGTTCGGCGTCCTCGGGCCCTCTCCTCGGAGGCATGCTTTCGACGCAGAGCTCTCCTTCAAGAGAATCGAGGTATTCGATCCGTATTTCGGGAGAGATGTTGTGGAGCAGGGCATATTTTCCGTTCAGTTTTTCGGGGAAGAGGACCCAGTTTTTCTGCATCGTCCCGGGGCAGGAGATAAGCCGCGGGGTTTTCCAGTCCCATTTTTTGTTGAGAAAATTTTCGATGGAAATGGAGGTAAGCGCGACGCCGGGCGGATGAATACCGTTGAACGCGACATAGGTCATGTAGAGCCTGTCTTCGATACGCGTCACGCGCGGGTCCTCGCATCCGCCCCACCCGCCTCCGGAGAGATAGGGGAATGAATTTTTCGGGGTGTTTTTTTTGCGTTCATCGAATGAGTTTTTCGGGACAAAGGCCGGTAGCGAGAGTCGATCCGTGATGCGGGTGCCGTCTTTGGTCTTCGCGTAGCCGAGTACGGAGATGCCATCATGGCCTTGGGCGCGATAGAGAAGGTGGATGTTCTCGTCGATCGCGACGGCCGCCGCGTTGAACGCCGAAAGCGCTTCCCAGGGGTGTTCGGGTATAGGCATCAGGATAGGGTTCTCTTCATGCCGTATCAGCCGATGAGGAGCGGATGCGGTTGAAGCCCTCTTCGTTTGTGACGGGCGTGTCTTGTGGGCGATCTTTTTCGATGGCGCGTAGGTTTCCCAGAGCCGGGGCATGGGAAAGACATCGACGGCTTCATGGCCGCACTGGAAGTAGCCGTAGAAATATTTTCCGACTTCGGCACCCCCGAGCAGGGATATTTTTTTCCCGTACCAGCGCGAAGGAGCGCTCCAAAGCGGAGACCCGCTCCGCCACAGCATTACGCTCGGATTTTCACGATCGAACAGTGCCGCGGAAACGGTGGGCAGTCCCTGCTGGTTTTTCGCGGCATAGACAAGCAGCGTGCCCTGCTTGTGTGTCGTGGCATACAGGGGGGTAAGCGATGACGCGTCGAAAGCGTGCTTGCGGGCCTCGAGGACGATGCCGAGGCTTTGGAAACGGTTGAGGGTGCGATCGGACAAGGAGAGCTCGATCATATTTCTGCCGCTCTTTGAAAACGCAAGGATTTGAGGGGTTTTTTTCGTGCCCGAGAAACCGTCGACAAAGACCGTTTCGTGACGCAATTCGTTTTTCGAGGGAAGGACTTTCCATTCGTAGCCTTTGTTCGATCTTGCAAGAAGAGGCGGTTTTGCGGGGTCTTTTGAAAAAGAAAGAGCGAGTCCGCCCGAAAGCACGCTCGCTCGAAATGATTCCAAGCCGTCAGTCGATTGTTTGGCGCCGAGTTTGGAGACGAAGGAGACCGGCTTTCTGGTAGAAACGAAGCTCGTGCCATCGGTGCTTTCCGCCATGCCAAGGGAGCTCGTTTTTCCTGCCGAGAGCCGATAAACGAGGGAGATTTTTTTCCCGATCTGAAATACGAAAAGACCTTGGTAGTGATGTGTATCCATGTTTTTGTTTCCTCGTTCGACATAAATATGATACCATGGGGAATCGGTTTTTGAAAGGAATATCTGCGGTATAATCCAACTATCATGTCGTTATTTTCTTCCGTGGAGTCATGGCTTCAGGCGCTTTCTCAGGTGGTTCCACTTGAGGCTTTCGTTTTCATAGGTTCTTTTCTCGAGGAGATCATAAGCCCGATTCCGTCGACACTCATCATGGGGCTTGCCGGATCGATGGCCGCGGCCGACGCGAAAACGCTCCTTTTTTTGGTATGGCTTTCCTTCATCGGAAATATCGGCAAAACTATCGGCGCGATGTTTTATTACTTCCTCGGGGATAAGCTCGAAGATGTCGCGACAAAAAAAATCGGGAAGTTTTTCGGGGTCACCCATCACCAGATCGAGCGCATCGGCAAGAAGTTTACGGGACACTGGCGTGACGGATTCATACTTTTCGGTTTCCGCATCGTCCCTTTTTTTCCGACGACACCGATATCCATAGTCTGTGGCATGATCAAGATGCAGAAACAGACCTTCATCCTCGCGACTTTCGCGGGGAACTTCATCAAGGATTTCTTCTATCTCCTGATCGGATTCACGGGAATCGTCGCGGTCCGGAAATTTTTCCACGGCGTGGTCGGGGTCAAGCAGTATGTCGATATCGCCGTGTTCCTCGGGGTGGTCATCTTCCTGTATCTTCTCTACTATCATCGGAAGAAAGGATACTGGCTCTGGCAACGATTCATTTGTCATTATGACCGTCGGAAAACAGAGTGGAGGAGAACAAGGAAGGAACGACGAGGCATCGAGGATAAAAAAGGATGAAGCGATACTATCAGATTTTGTATGTCTATTTTCAATCTCAAATCTTCTTATAAGCCCGCCGGGGATCAGCCGGAGGCGATCGCCTCGCTTGCGCTCGGGCTTAAGCGCGGCATAGATCGCCAGACGCTGCTCGGAGTGACGGGTTCGGGCAAGACTTTTACCGCGGCAAATGTGATCGTCGCCTATGACAAGCCGACCTTGGTCATCGCGCACAACAAGACGCTCGCGGCCCAGCTCGCCCAGGAGTACCAGGTGTTTTTTCCGGACAATGCCGTGCACTATTTCGTGTCATACTACGACTACTACCAGCCCGAGGCCTACATGCCGATCACCGATACCTATATCGAGAAGGACGCACAGATCAACGCGGAAATCGAGCGGCTGAGGCACGCGTCGACGCAGTCGCTGCTCACCCGTCGGGATACCATCATCGTAGCCTCGGTGTCGTGCATCTACGGCTTGGGTAGCCCGGCGGAGTACGCCAAGGAGCACCTCAAGATAGAAGTGGGCATGAAGGCCTCGCGTCCGGAATTTCTTCGCTCTTTGGTATCGATATTTTTCGAGCGGACGAACGCCGATCTGACGCCCGGCACCTTCCGCGCGCGCGGCAACCGCATCGAGGTCATGCCCATATCGGAAAAGTTCGTCTATGTCATAGAGCTTTCCGGCAGTACCGTCGCCTCCCTTACGAAGGTCGATCCCGTCTCGCAGAAAATACTGGGTACGGTCTCTTCGATTTTCCTGTTTCCGACCAAGCACTTCGTCACCGATAAGAACAAGCAGGAAATCGCCATCAAGAATATCCGAGCCGAGCTCGAAGAACAGCTTCGGTTCTTCGAAGCGGCGGGGAAACCGCTCGAGGCCGAGCGCCTCAAGCGACGGACGAACTATGATTTGGCGATGATGGAGGAGATAGGGTATTGCAACGGCATCGAGAACTATTCCCGGCAGCTGTCGTTCCGTGAGGCCGGGGCTCCGCCTGACACGCTCCTTGATTACTTCCCGCATCTTCCGGATGGCACTCCCGATTTCCTGACGATCATCGACGAGTCCCATGTGACCGTGCCCCAGATCCGCGGGATGTACGCAGGGGATCAGGCGCGCAAGCAGAACCTCGTCGATTACGGATTCCGCCTGCCCTCCGCGCTCGACAACCGGCCGCTCCGGTTCGAGGAATTCGACGCGAGAGTGGGGCAGGTGATCTACACTTCCGCGACCCCGTCTCCCTATGAGCGGGAAACGAGCGGCAACATCGTCGAACAGGTGATCCGTCCGACGGGCCTTGTCGATCCGAAGATCACCCTCCGTCCCATCCACGAGGCCGGAGCATACCCGGGCCAGATCGGCGATTTCATCCATGAAGCGGAGATTGAGATCGCCAAGGGAGGCCGCGTTATCGCAACGACCCTCACCAAGCGCATGGCCGAGGACCTGTCATCGTATTTGAAGGAGAAAAATATCAAGGCGGAGTATCTCCATAGCGATATAAAGACGATAGAACGGATCAAGATCCTGACCGCTTTCCGCAAGGGGGAGTTCGACGCCGTGATCGGAGTCAATCTCCTGCGCGAAGGGCTCGACCTGCCCGAAGTGACCTTCATCGGCGTACTCGATGCGGACAAGGAAGGGTTTTTGCGCTCCGAGACCGCGCTTATCCAGATCATCGGCCGCGCGGCCCGCAACGCGATGGGACGCGTGACGCTCTACGCCGAGCGGGTGACCGATTCGATGCGCCGCGCGATAGACGAGACGGATCGCAGGCGGACCAAGCAGCTCTCCTATAACGCCGAGCACGGCATCACGCCGGCTACGATCATAAAGAACATCCATGACATCACCGAACACCTCGAGAGCGACCACGACAAGGCGGTGCGCGCGAACCTGGCGCTCGACGCGACCTTGTTCGTCGAGAATCCCGACAAGGTCATCCGAAGGAAAGAGAAGGAGATGAAGGTCGCCGTCAAGGAACTCGACTTCGAGACGGCCGCGATACTCCGCGACGAGATCCGCGCGCTCGAGGAGCGGCGTTCGGGGTCTGAGAAAAGAAAATAATTCTAGCTCGCCTGAGAATGAAAGGCTGCCTGAAAGAAATTTTTCCGCCACGTTCCTAATCCGAAAAAATTTCTTTCAGTTGGCCTCCCGCACCTCAACAGAGAAAGTTACTTCGGTCGAAAAAAATCCTCCCGCTGCCGTTTGGCAGGGGAGGGGTGTTAATCGTTTCGTACGATATCGTGCGTGCCGCGTTTGACATCGAAGCGGTCCGGATCGGGATCCATGTGAAAGACCGCGCACTCCAAGGGAAGGATATTTTCAAGCGCGGATTTCATTTGAAATATTCTCCTTCTGAGTGTCGGATGGACGAATCGCGTACCACGGAGCTCGATGATGTAGGTGAGCGCGCGGAGATCGCCGGAAAAAGAGCAGGGAACCCGATACCCCATGGGCATATAATGCTGCTTGAGTCTCGCGGGGATTTCAAGTGAGGCGATAGATTCCGCCTGTGCTTGCAGGAGCGCCGTTGCCTTTTCTCGGACATCCGGGGGAAGTTCGTCGAGATACCACTGTTCGAATCCGAACTGCGTCGTAAGAAGCGGCATCCGTTGAACGATCGAACGATGGCGTTGAAGGTCCCGGAACGATCCAAAATCAAGGAGGAATTCGAATTCGACTGTTCCGCTTTGAGCGACGAATTGCGGAAGTTCCGTTTTCGGCGGCCGGTTCTTGAGGACATCCCGATACTGATCGATGCGGCGAAGGTCTATCCCATTGAACTTGAGTTCGAAGTCCTGGAGCTGTTCCGGGTCGAAATAGTACTCATTGAACATCCATTCGCGATTATATTCCTCCGTTTCGTGATGCCGGCCGATGCCGAATGAACTCGGGTAGGCTTCTTGGAGAGCTTCTTCGGTTATGAGCGCTATGGTGCGGACTTCTTCCAGGGGGTGATGCCGCAGAACCATGAGCTCATCGGCAAACTGTCGAAGCTCCATCCGCCAGGCGACATTGGTCGTCGCCCCGGCAGGAAGAAATCCTCGCATGATATCGAATCCTCGAGCACGAATCGCTTTTTCGTAGGCCGAATCATTCTCCGCCTCTCCTTTCGGGAAACGGTCGAAGAGCGAGGTGACGACTGCTTCCATATGCTCGAGATAGAAACTCCGAAGGGTTTCGAGTACCTCATTTCCTGAATCCGAACCTGCCGGGTTGAGGAAGAGTCTTTCGCCGAACGGGATATATCGTGTCGAAGATTCTTGTCCGTTGTACAGGCGCCAATCCTGTATGGCCTTGGCGGCAAGCATGGATACCCCTTCGACAAAGACCGTCGCTGATCCGCAATCGCCGATAGACTTATGTCCATAGCCGACATAGAATGTCGACATGAATTTTTCGGCCCCTTTTTCTTTCAGGATTTCAAGATGGCCTCGGATACCGTTGATCGATCGGGAGTGGAGCGCCTGCAGCATCGCTTCGGCCTCCGAGGCGATGATGGCGCCGGTATTGAGGACGAGGACGAAGCCGTCATGGGGAAGGGGGCGGGTGACATGAATCAGATCTGATAATTCCATTTTCTACTCCTTTTCAGTTGTTCAGGGACAAAAAAGACAAAAAGAGGCTTCCCTCTCGTGCGCATACAAACATCTCAGGGGGTTTTCGTCAAGGGAGGAGTCGTGCTATACTATCTCGGTAGTTTCGTATCGCGTATGGTCGGCGCGTTGCGGAAGAAGGATGAATCATAAACAATAAATACATCGTTATGGATACAAGACAATCGACAATATTCGCGCTCGGCATCGTTGCCATGGCTGGATTGTTCGCGGTGGTATACGCGCAATTCTCCTCGAAACAGGAATCTGCCACTGTCATGCCGCAGCAAGGATACGCAACCGAGCGAAGCAAGACCGTAGCGCCTGCCGCCAAGGAGCAGCAGGCTGATCCACAGACGCCGGATGAGGTCGCGACCGGTATCGACGCGCAGCTTTCGGAGGATTCGGCGATGCTGGAGTCGGAAATGGCGACGGAATCGTCGGACATGGATGCGGAGGCTAATTCGATGAATGATCTCAGTCAATCATATGATGAAAATGCATACTAAAAAATTCGTTTCCGCAGTCGCCCTCGTGATCGGCGCGAGCATGACTTTCGGAAGTGTCGCTTCCGCTATCACGCCCGAGGAACGACAGGCGAAGATGGAAGAGCGAAAAGCTGAAATGCAGGCCAAAGCGGAGGAGCGCAAGACCGTAATGAAAGCGAAAGTCGAAGAGCGCAAGAGTGATCGTGAGGCGAAGTTCTGCGAGAACTTTGTCGGCAATGCCGAGAAAATGCAATCGCGCATGACGGAGCGCTATCAGAATTTTTCCGAGAAGAAATCCGATCATTATGACAAGCTCTCGACCCGCCGCGCCGAGCGCGACGCCAAGTGGGATGAGAATCGCGCGAAGCAAGATGCCAAGCGCGCGGAGTGGTACGCCAATCTCGAGGTGAAAGCCGATACCGATGCGAAGAAAGCGGCGCTCGCCGAATTCAAGGCGACTATGGAAAAAGCGGTGAAGGATCGCCGCGCGGCGGTAGATGCGGCCCTTGCGACCTTCAGAAGCGGTGTCGATAGTGCGCTCAAGACCCGCAAGTCCGGAGTGGAAAGTGCCGCACAGACTTTCAAGAGCGCGTATGAAGCGGCTCTTTCGGAAGCGAAAGCCTCATGCGCTTCGGGAACCGAGGCCGCGACGGTCCGATCCTCGTTTCATGAGGATATGAAGGCCGCCCGAGACGCGCTCCAGACATCTCGCCAATCACTTACGAAGACCGGGGAAGAGGTGAAGGCTCTTGCTGCCGCGAAGAACACCAGTATCAGGACGGCTATGGAATCTTTCCAGGCAACTTCCAAAGCTGCCCGTGAGAAGCTGAAAGCAGCGTTCGAGGAACCCGCTGTAGAAGCGGCTCCGGCTGGAGAATAAAGGGCTAAAGAACTCTCCTCCTCTTGAGGTAAAGCGGACGAAATTCCCGGATAACTTCCGGGAATTTCTCTTATTAAAGAAATCCCGTCTTCGTAAGAATTCGATACGATCGGATTCTCATACTTGCTTTCATCCATGCGATGAAAATCTTTCGGTTTTTTGATGAACGCTTCAGCGCGTTTGACACGGCGCCCCCCTGTTTCCTTTTTCTGGGATAACCTCTATAATGAGAGGGATATAAATCACAATCCCTCGCGGCCATGCTCGCCCCCACCAACATAAAAAAAGACTTCCTGCTCCTCTCGCTCATCGGCACCATCGTCATATCGACCTTCCTTTCCCTCGACGTACTCGGGGTATACCCCTTCGATCGGGACAACGGCCTCATCGCCGATATCCGCAAGGGAAGGGTCGGCGACAGGGGCAGCCTCGCCGCACCCCTACCGAAACCGAAGAGTAATGATGCTCCCTTGTCCTTCGCCCGCACTTCCGACGGAGAGGACTCGCTTCTCCTCTCCGAAGACGCGGCGTCCTTCTCCCAAAACACGGGAGAGCACCTCTCCTTTCACGGCATACGCCCGAAGCATATCGCGACCGGTGCCGTGACCTCGCGCGCGATTGAGGACGGCACCATCCGGGGACGCGACATCGACCATGATACCAATATAGAGGTGGAGGAGATCACGGCCAAACAAGGTACCTTCGAGACCGTCTCCTCGGGTTCGTGGACCGCCGCCCTGATCGCCCCGCGCTACGGGGGAACGGGACTCGACGGATCGGACGCCCCCTTCGGCGCGCTCCTCATCGGCAACGGCACGGGCTACGCGCTCGCCACCCTGACCCAGGGCGCGGGCATCACCGTGACGAACGGACAAGGCTCCATCACGATCGCAAGCACGCTCGGGCCCGTGATCGACCTCACGGCCGAAGTCTCGGGCGTCCTTCCCATCGCAAGCGGAGGCACGAACGCGAGCATGCTCGGCGCCGCGGGCTCCGTCGCCTATTCGACCGGCTCGGCCTACGCCTTCTCCCCGGTCGGCGTCGGGGGCCAGGTCTTGGTCTCAGGCGGCTCGGGCTCTCCTTCCTGGAACACGCTCGGCGCCGCGTCCATCTCGCCCGACTCCCTCGACTTCACCGAGCTCAAGGATCTCCTCACCCTCGACACCTCGACCGACATCGCCGTCACCGGCTCCAACGTCTTCTCGCTCACCAACACGGGCACCGGAAACTCCTTCCTCGTCAATGATCAGGCCTCCGACACGACCCCCTTCGTCATCGACGCCTCGGGGAACGTGGGGGTGGGGACCGGGAGTCCGGCCGCACTCTTTAGCGTAGGCACCGGGAGCCTCTTCCGGATCAACTCCTCGGGTGCGATCGCCGCGGCCACAGGCATCACAAGCTCAGGAACTATCACCTTCTCGGGTCTCAGTGCCGCGGGTATCGTGACCAATACTTCCAGCGGCGTCCTCGGCACGACTTCCACCGTACCGGTTGCGAACGGAGGAACCGGCACCTCCACTGTCTTTACTCCGGGCTCCGTCGTCTTTGCCGGCGCATCCGGCGCCTACGCGCAGGACAACGCGAACTTCTTCTGGGATGATACGAACAACCGGCTGGGGATCGGCTATGCCACCCCTGCCGCGAGACTCGACATAGTGGGCAACAACACCACCGCGACCGCAGGCGCCGAGATGATCACCGCGCTCGCCGACCGGGACTTCTCGGCTGCCAACAACTGGACCGGTACCAACTGGACGGTGGGGTCTGGTGTCTATACTCATACGGCCGGCGCCAATGCCGCAAGCCTCGCCAATGGCTTCCTTTCCGCGGCACCTGTGGCAGGCAATATCTACCAGGTCACCTTCACCGCGAACACCACGACCGCAGGCACCCTTACTGTTTCCATCGGGGGCACAAACGGTATCGCTATCGGACAAGCGACAGGATCGACGACCCAGACCCAGGTCATCACCGCGGCCACGACCGGTGCGCTCACCTTCACCCCGGACGCCGCCTGGGCCGGCACCCTCGACAACATCTCCGTCAAGCTCATCACCCCGTCCAACGCCACCCAGATCGTCCGCAACTCCGACAACACGATCGGACTCGAGATACGCGCCGGAGGGACGGGACTTTCCAACACCTTCCTCGGGACGGATGCGGGCAAGGTAAATACTACTGGTTTCGGAAATTCCTTCCTCGGCTCTTACTCGGGCTCCTCCAACACCACCGGCTCCAACAACGCTTTTCTGGGTATACAGGCTGGCTATTCCAACACTACGGGCTTCCACAACACTTTCGTTGGTTCCTATGCCGGCATCAAAAATACCACGAGTAACTTTAACACATTCCTCGGCTCCTTTTCGGGATTCTACAACACTATCGGCTCCGACAATACCTTTCTCGGTTATCAGACTGGCTTTTTAAACACCACCAGTTCAGGCAACGTATTCGTTGGTTCCTATGCCGGAAATTTCAACAACACTGGTTCAAGCAACGTATTCATCGGTACCTCTGCCGGCTTCTCCAACACCACCGGTTCAGGTAATACCTTCCTCGGCCAAGGCGCCGGGCTCTTCAACAGCACTGCCTCCTACAACCTCTACCTCGGCTACTCGACCGAAGGCTCAGCCACTACCTCCTCCTCCATCGGCATCGGCTACAACACCACCGTCACCGCAAGCAACCAGCTCGTCATCGGTTCCGCCGATGCCATGGGCTCCATCACCGATGCCTACCTGGGGCAAGGCGTGACCAAGGCCTCCCCGTCTGGCATCACATTCAATGCCACCGGCGGAGCGGGTACCGATAATGCCGGAGCGTCGCTTACGCTCGCGGGAGGGAAAGGCACCGGCAATGCCGCCGGAGGCTCCGTAATTTTTCAGACTTCCAACGCGGGCATTTCGGGCACTACCCTCCAGTCCCTTTCGACCAAGGCCGTTCTCCTCGCCTCCGGTAATTTCGGCATCGGCGACACCACCCCCCTCTCCCTCCTCACGGTAGGAAACGGCGACCTTTTCCAGGTGAACAGCTCCGGAGCGATTGCCGCGGCCACCGGCCTCACTTCAAGCGGTGCCGTCACTTTTTCGGGGCTTTCCGCCGGTGGCGTCGTCCAGGCGGCAGTCGGGACGGGGCTTTTGTCCGTCGGTACGCTCGGACCGACCTCCGGAGGCACCGGCACCGCGACCGCATTCACACCGGGTTCCGTAGTTTTCGCCGGAACCTCGGGTGTTTATACGCAGGACAACGCGAACCTCTTCTGGGACGATACGAACAACCGACTCGGCATTGGCTCCATGAGCCCCTCGACCCCCCTTGAGATTTCTCGCTCCAACAATAGTAGCGCCCAGACGGAAATGCTTTCGATGTTTGTCAATGATACAAGCGGAAGCGGAAGAATAGACTACTTTAAATTCAAGGCGGGCGCCACTGGATCCCGCGGAGGCGGAATAATCTTCGGTGAGACGGGCGGGGGATACGGCGAGTCCGGTATAAATTTCACACTCAACTCGACCCAACTCTACCAGTTCGGAGTGAATCCGATTCAATTTTTAACAAATGCATCAGAACGTTTGAGAATCGACGGAGCGGGTAATGTCGGAATCGGGACGACGAGTCCAGGATATCTTCTAGACGTAGATGGTAAATTGCGAAGTAACCAATATATTCTGGGGACCGATTTATCAATTATACCCGTTAGTGGTGGACAATCAGCGATATCGAGCTGGTGGGGGCTACAGTTAGTGGGAAATCGTCAAGCAAATATTGATTATACACCGTCAAATCTAGGCTTAAGAGATGATGCGAGTGTAATCATTCCAAATCAAAAGCCAACTAAAATTGGTTTGATTATTCAAGGTGCTGCTTCTCAAACAGGAAATCTTTTTGAATGGCGAAACAGCTCGGGGACAGGGTTGGGAGGAATAACCAGTGCCGGCAATATCGGAATCGGTACGGCCTCACCTACCGCAGTCCTCCACCTCAAGGCTGGAACCGCGACCGCGAGCACCGCCCCGCTCAAATTCACGTCAGGAACGCTTTTGACGACCCCCGAAGCCGGAGCGGTGGAATTCCTCGATGACAAGTTTTACGGGACCATCACCACGGGCGCCGCACGGAAGACCTTCGCCTTCCTCGAGAGTCCAACATTCACGGGAACGGTCACCATGCCTTCCACCCAGGGATCCGTCTTCTTTGCCGGGACCGGAGGCAGTATCCAGCAGGACAACGCCAATTTCTTCTGGGACGATACGAACAACCGATTGGGGATCGGGACGGCGACACCCGCTACAGCGCTCGATGTCGTCGGCCCCAACGGGCAGCAGCTCCGTCTGAGCAGTTCGACCGCCGATGCCACGGTAAAGAACGCCTACATAACCACGCGGCACTATTCAACGGCGGAGGAAGACCTTTCGATATTCATCAATACCAATTCCGCCACCGATAACGTCGTCACGTTCGGCGGCGGGAGCAGCATCCTCAATGCGGCGACCGAGCTTCGTTTCAATACGGCCTCCACCGTTTCAACGCTCACGGGGACAACAAGAATGACAATCAATTCAAGCGGCTTTGTCGGCATCGGAGCGACTTCACCGACGGAATCCTTGCACATACTCGGGTCTACCGCGAGGCTGCTTCTCGGTTCTTCAACCCTCCCGACGGGCGGGGCCGCGCGGAAGCTCACGGTGAACAGCGACACGGGGCAGCTCGTCGCCGCGCAGTTCTCGCAGAGCACGGGCGGAGAAGTGCTTGTCGACTACCTCACGTCCGCGGCCGACGCGAGCAACGGATTCCGCTTCATCAACGGCGGCGCGGGGTCCGCAAGCTTCACGGTCGGCTATGACGGGGCGGGAAAGGCGTTCAAGATCGGCGTCGGGGCAGGCGGAGTATCGAACGCGGCGAACCATTTCACCATCAACAACAGCGGGAATGTCGGCGTAGGAACGCTGTCGGCGGCGAGTACTTTTTCGGTCAGCCCCGCCCAATACAGCACCGGCACGGCATCGCAATCGCTCAGCACCGTCACGGGCGTCGGCACGACGTGGACTTCTGCCATGGTGGGGTCGCAGTTCGTCTTCGCCAACGGCGTCAGCGCGGGCACCATCACGGCCTTCGGCAGCGCGACGAGCCTCACCGTTTCCACCTCGCAGACCGTCGCGTCCCAGGCCTATGCCATTTCGTACACGGGACTCCAGGTGGGGAGCACGGGGTACGTGGGGATCGGGACGGCGGCACCGACAAGCAGATTTTCCGTAGATTACGGCGTGCCGAATACGAGTCCGACCACGCCGCTCTTTACGATGAACAACCCGACCGGCGGCACCCAATCGGGCTTTGCCTTTACGTTCGCCGGGACTCAGCAGTCCCAGGTGCGCGCGGATGCAAGCGGCGCGATGGTCTTTGCATCGAAAGGAAGACAGTACTTCGCATACCCGACCGACTATGGAATCGCAACAGACATATCGTTCGGTTCCGCCGCCGCACCTTTCCTTTTCGGAAACGGCTCATCGGGAAGAATCGGCATCGGCACCACCGCTCCCACCGCCACCCTCCACATCAAGGCTGGAACCGCGACCGCGAGCACCGCCCCGCTCAAATTCACGTCAGGAACGCTTTTGA
>CALMHZ010000044.1 GCA_937864125.1 uncultured bacterium | reverse complement strand
AGCTTTCAAGATTGAAGTTATCACCAGCTCCGTAGAGGTTGGTCGGCATGACGGAAATGAATTTCGTTCCATATTGTTCATTGAGGCTTTGGCACATTTTTATTCCTGCGATTTTGGCTATCGCGTAAGCGTCATTCGTTTCCTCGAGCGGTCCGGTCATGAGATACTCCTCTTTGATCGGCTGAGGACACATTTTCGGATATATACACGATGATCCAAGAAAAAGGAGTTTTTTTACATTCGATTTCCAGGCGCTTCCGATGATGTTGCTTTGAATCTGGAGATTCTCATAGATGAAATCCGCCTTTCTGTTCTTATTCGCGAGAATTCCCCCTACTTTTGCTGCGGCAAGAAAGACATAATCCGGTTTTTCTTTCTCAAAAAACTCGCTCACCGCCTGTTGATTTAAGAGATCGAGTTCTTCGCGAGTCTTAAGAAGAAGATTTGAATACCCCTCTTGCTCAAGTTTCCGCACGATCGCCGAACCGACAAGTCCACGGTGACCGGCGACATATATTTTTAATCCTTTTTCCATAGGTTATTTCATTATTTCACCTGGCTTCTGGCGATGGCGAGGTCGGCTTCGGTCATCAATTTCACGAGCTCATGAAATTTCGTCTGGGGCTCCCATTCAAGTAGTTCCTTTGCTTTCGATGGATCGCCGATAAGCAGGTCCACTTCTGCCGGGCGGAAATATTTCGGATCGATTTCAATGATAATCTTGTCCGTTTTCTTATCCCTTCCCGTCTCATTCACGCCCTCCCCTTCCCATGTCAGATCCATGCCGAGAATTTTCGCCGTTTCCTCGATGAATTCACGGACAGTATGCGTCTTCCCGGTCGCGAGGAGATAATCATCAGGTTGTTCCTGCTGGAGCATCCGCCACATGCCCTCAACATAATCCTTGGCATAGCCCCAGTCCCGCTTCGCGTCGATGTTTCCCAGATAGAGCTTTTCATCCAATCCGCAGGCTATCCTCGAGAGTCCGCGCGTCACTTTCCGTGTAACGAATGTTTCCCCGCGTCTTGGTGATTCATGGTTGAAAAGGATTCCGTTACAGGCGAACAATCCGTAACTTTCACGATAATTCCTTGTGATCCAATATGCATATACCTTGGCGCACGCGTATGGCGACCGAGGATAAAAAGGCGTCGTCTCCTTCTGGGGAACCTCCTGCACCAGCCCGTACATTTCCGAAGACGAGGCCTGGTAGAATTTCGTCTTGATCCCGGATTCCTTTATCGCATCAAGGATCCGAAGGGTTCCGAGCCCGACCACATCGCCGGTATACTCAGGCATATCAAAACTCACGCGGACATGGCTTTGCGCGCCAAGGTGATATATCTCGTCTGGTCGAACTTTTTCTATGATTCGGGATATGTTGCTGCTATCCGAAAGATCTCCGTAATGAAGAAAAAGTTTTACATTTCGGATG
>CALMHZ010000043.1 GCA_937864125.1 uncultured bacterium | reverse complement strand
AGGCCGGTATCGGCAGCACCGCTTAACATCTGTCTGCAGATCAATATCAGCGCCGAGCCGAGCAAGCGCGGCATCGCTGCCGACGACGCCGCCAGCCTGGCAGCGCGCGTCGCCGGCTTGCGTGGAATCCGCCTGCGCGGTTTAATGGCAATCCCGCGTGCCAGCGATGATTTCGCCGAGCAGCGCGCCCAGTTTCACGTCGTGCGCGTGCTGTTCGACGAACTCAATGCGCAGGGCTTCAGTTTGGATACCTTATCGATGGGAATGTCTGGCGATCTCGAAGCGGCCATCGCCGAAGCGATCCGCCTGGAGCGGCTCGTCGCGCGGGCGCTACTTTCCGAGTATCTCAGCCGGTTCGGATTTGGGAATATGACGAATGTCGATCTCCCGGCGGAGTTGGCGGGCAATATGAAAAATCTGATCGAGGTGAAACGGGACATCCAATTTTTCACCGCATCCTTCGGACAGGGCATCACCGCGACACCGATCCAGCTCACCGCGGCGTATGGGGCCCTTGCGAACAAGGGGATCCTTATGAAGCCTCGCATCATCGATAGATATATATATGAGGATGGACGAGAAGAAGAAAAAGCGCCTGTCGAGGTCCGCCGCGTCGTGAGCGAGGAAACCGCTTTCCGTATGGGGGATATGCTCGAAGGAGTGGTTTTGCGGGGTCATGGGAAGCGCGCTGCCGTATCGGGTTATCGGGTCGGCGGAAAGACAGGCACCGCGCAAGTCGCGAAAAAAGGAGAAAAAGGATATGATGATGGCTTGACTATAGGCTCATTTGTTGGGTATGCTCCTATAGATAATCCGCAGTTCGTCGTATTCTCAAAAATAGATAATCCAAAAGATGTCATCTGGGCGGAGTCGTCGGCTGCGCCGGTTTTCGGTGAGGTGATGAAGTTCTTGCTTTCGTATAGAAAAGTGGAGCCAACGGAGGAAATAAAAAACGCTCCGTTACCTCCGGAGGAAGCGGTCGTCCCCGTTTCGGGTGAAACCATACAGAAAATCGGAAAAGAAAAAAATAAGTAACGATGCCCTCATGAGACAGTCCGGAAAAAAATGGCGAAGGCGCACGCTCGAGCGAATACTCCGATTTATGGCGCGACTCGTCCTGCTTCGTCATTGCCCGGTCATCATCGGAGTTACGGGGTCGGTAGGAAAAAGCAGCACCAAAGAGGCCGTGGCTTCCGTGCTCGGGTCTTCTATGAACCTCAGGCAAAGCGAGGGGAATTTCAATAATGAGATCGGCGTCCCTCTCACGATCCTCCAGTCCTCCTCGGGGGGCAGTTCCTTCGCTCGATGGATAGCCGTCGGTTTCCGTTTTTTGCGTCTCGCTTTTTTCCCGGCCAAGTATCCGGATATCCTGATCCTTGAAATGGGGGTCGATAGGCCCGGGGATATGAAGTATCTTCTGGAGTTCGTTCCGGTAAAAATAGGAGTGGTTACCCGCATCGGGGAAAGCCACATAGCGTATTTCGGAACCATGGCGAATATCGCCAAAGAAAAGGGGCGCATGATATCGGCATTGCCGGAAGACGGATTCGCCATTTTGAATGCGGACGATCCCCATGTGCTTCACATGGCGGAAAAGACCAAGGCCGTCGCGCTTTCGTACGGATTTTCCGAGCATGCCTCGGTTCGGGCGGACAATGTCGTTTTTCAGGCGACGGAGAATGGGTTCGGTTCCAGTTTCAAGCTCAATTACGCGGGAAAAACGATACCGGTGCGATTGCCTCAGATGATCGCGCGCCACAGCATTTCCGACGCGCTTGCGGGAGCCGCGGTCGGTATCGCCCTCGGGATGAATCTCGTGGATATCGCGCAGTCCCTCGAATCCATGCGTTCCCTTCCGGGTCGGCTTCGTTTTTTGCCGGGGCGTTCCGGAATAGGGATACTCGATGACACATACAATGCCTCTCCCGTTTCTGTCCGCGCCGCGCTTGAGACGCTTCGGGAGATGCCGGGCCGCCGGAAGGTGGTGATCCTGGGGGATATGCTCGAGCTCGGGGTGAATGCGGAATCGGAGCATCGCCTTTTGGCGGATGATGTCATCGGCTCGGGGGCGGAACTCGTCATACTGGCGGGTCGACATATGAGATTTCTCGGAGATGGGCTTCTGAAAAAAGGATTTCCCCGGGGAGCGGTGATGCTTTTGCCGGATCATGACGCGGTATCGAGGTCACTCGAAGGCATTCTTCGGACGGGAGACCTGGTCCTCGTAAAGGGATCTCGCGGCATGCGGATGGAAAAAGTGGTGGAAGGATTGCTGCTTCGCCCGAGCGAAGCCGCCACCGTCCTTTGCTGCCAATCTCCGGAGTGGAAGCGAAAGGAATTCGTGGCGCCTTTGGAATGGAATAATTAAATCAAAAGCGTTCCTGTCTACGGGAGGAAACTTGTTCCTTATCGGAGAAGCGTGGCTTCGTGGCAGATTGACAGTCCTAACGCTTCTTCATACAATAAGGAGGCTCGAGAGCTTTTGAAGCTCGGGATTAATTCTGTAAGTCGCAAGTATGTCAGAAAACAGAGATCAGGAATTCATCGAATATGTCGTAAAGTCGCTCGTCGATCATCCGGAGTCGGTAAAGGTGGAACGTAAAATAGACGAGATGGGCGTGCTCATCACGCTTGATGTGCACCAAGAGGACATGGGGATGGTGATCGGACGGGAGGGTATGACGGCCAAGGCTCTGCGCACCCTCCTTCGCGTCATCGGGGCGAAGAATAATGCCCGTGTCAACCTTAAGATCAATGAGCCGGAAGGGTCGACCAGGGGAGAGAGGAAAGATCCTTCCCTCGCGCCTGCGGCAGCAACGGAGCCTCAGGCGCCTTCGGAGCCTGCAGTCGCGGAGGAAACTTCCGAGCGGATGGAAGAGCCGAAGAAGACGCTGGAGGAGGTCATGAATGATATCCGTATCTGAGAATTTAAGAGTCGTGAATATCGCTTCGGTTCAAAACCGTGGCGATTTTCTTTTGACAAAGGGCTGGATTCAAGAGAGGATAGGCGTTATGGATACCGTACAAAAAACCGACCCTGAAGTGGCTCGAATCTTGATGGGAGAAAGGGCTCGTCAGGAAGCAACGTTGGAAATGATCGCATCGGAGAACTATGCTTCTTCGTCGGTCTTGGAGGCGCTTTCCTCGTCTCTTTCGAATAAATACGCGGAAGGATATCCGGGTAAACGCTACTATGGCGGCGCGGAATTTGCCGACGCCATCGAGAGTCTTGCGATCACTCGGGCGCGCGAACTCTTCTTGGCCGAGCATGCCAATGTGCAGCCTCATTCCGGAGCATCGGCTAATCTCGCAGCCTACATGGCGGTACTCGCTCCCGGGGACACCGTGCTCGGAATGGATCTTTCTCATGGAGGGCACCTGACGCATGGGCACCCCTCCACTCTCCCCGCGAAGGTGTATCGGTTCGTTTCATATGGCACTGAACCTGACGGAAGCATCGATTATGAGAAATTGGAAGCTCTCGCTCTCAAGGAACGACCGAAGCTCCTGCTTGCCGGCTTCTCTTCTTATACGAGAAGCCTCGACCATGGTCGATTGAGCGCCATTGCCGAAAAAGTCGGAGCCGTATCGATGATGGACATGGCTCATATAGCGGGTCTCGTTGCCGCGAACGGTCTTCCGTCGCCTGTTCCCTTTTTTGATATCGTGACGGCTACTACGCACAAGACGCTCCGTGGTCCTCGCGGAGGAATGATCCTTTGCAAGAGGGAATTTGCAAAAGCGGTGGATGCGGCTGTTTTCCCGGGCATACAGGGTGGTCCGCATATGAATACGATCGCCGCCAAAGCGGTGGCCTTCGCTGAGGCGTCGACACCTCTTTTCCACTCCTACGCAAAGGCGGTCTTGGAAAATGCGAAAGTCCTCGAGCAAGAGCTCTTGCGATATGAAGTGAATCTCATTTTCGGGGGTACGGACAATCACATGCTCTTGCTCGATACGATGAGCTCCTTCGGCCTTTCCGGCAAGGAGTCGCAAGAGATGCTCGAGGCTGCGGGGATATCGGTCAATAAGAATGTCATTCCGGATGATCCTCGGAGTCCGATCGATCCTTCCGGTATCCGTATCGGCACACCTTCCATTACCACTCGCGGCATGGGGAGGGAGGAAATGCGGGAGATAGCCATGTTGATGTGCGAGGTATTGCGATCCTCTGGCAAAAAGGCTATTGTAGCACGAGCAAGAAAGAGGATTTCAGCCCTCTGTCGGGCATTTCCCACTCCGTAATCCTGTGATAGTTTATAGGTATGGAAGTTCATACGACAATGATAGATGGCGTCCTTATCCTCGAGCCGAAAATATTTTCGGATGAGCGGGGGTTTTTCGTGGAAACATATAACGCCGCTCGTTATGGGGCTGCGGGCGTACCGGCTCTTTTTGTTCAGGATAACCTTTCTTGTTCGAAGAAAGGAGTAGTGCGGGGATTGCATTTTCAGTCGCCGCCTTTCGCGCAGGGCAAGCTCGTGCAGGTTGTCCGGGGAAGCGTGTTCGATGTCGCGGTCGACATCCGTGAAGGGTCGCCGACATTCGGGAAATACGTATCGGTGGAACTCTCCGCGGAAAATCACCGTCAGTTTTTCATACCGGCCGGATTCGCGCATGGGTTCATGGCACTTGAGGATGACACTTTGTTTCAATACAAGTGTACCAATGTGTATGCCCCGGATCATGATGGTGGCATACGATATGATGATCCCGATATCGGCATCGTGTGGCCCTCTATCCCGCCTTTGGTATCCGAGAAGGATCTGCTGCACCCTTATCTTTCGGACGCTCCGCTCGTATTTTCTTTTGACACCACATCCCTATGAAAATTCTTGTCACCGGCGGCGCCGGATTCATCGGTTCCAATTTCATCCATCACATATTGGAAGGCCATCCGGAAGACGAGGTGATCAATCTCGACGCGTTGACATACGCGGGGAACCTGGAGAATCTTTCGATTTGGAAAGATGATCCGCGCTACCGGTTCGTGAAGGGTGATATTGCCGACGCTTCGATTGTCGACCCTTTGATAGCCGAAGCGGATGCGGTGGTGCACTTCGCGGCGGAGTCGCATGTCGACCGCTCCATAATGGACCCCGGTATCTTTCT
The DNA here is from genome assembly GCA_937864125.1 of uncultured bacterium. GTDB lineage: Bacteria > Patescibacteriota > Minisyncoccia > Moranbacterales > UBA1568 > JAGOTT01. The sequence continues at coordinate 14,346 of CALMHZ010000043.1, read as the reverse complement.
TGAGACCAATGTCCGCGGAACCTATGTGCTGCTCGAGGCGGCGCGCAAACATGGAAAGCGCTTCCATCATGTCTCGACCGACGAGGTATTCGGCGCCCTGAAGCCTGATGATGCTCCGTTCGACGAGAAGACGCCGTATGATCCACGAAGCCCCTATAGCGCTTCCAAGGCGTCTTCCGACCATTTGGTTCGCGCCTATCATGAGACCTACGGCTTGCCTATTACCATTTCCAATTGTTCGAATAACTACGGACCATATGCTTGTCCGGAAAAATTTATCCCGCTCATCATCACCAACATATCGGAGAAGAAGCGCATCCCCGTGTATGGAGATGGAAAACAAGTGCGGGACTGGCTGTATGTCGAGGATCATTGCCGGGCGATCGATATGATCATCCGGAAAGGTAGGATCGGTGAGACCTATTGCATCGGAGGCGATAGCGAACGAACAAATATCTGGATCGTGAAGAAGCTTCTCGAGCTTCTCGGCCGCGATGAGAGCGCGATTGAATATGTGAAGGATCGCGCGGGACACGATCGCCGGTATGCGATCAATTATGGCAAGATCGAGCATGAGCTCGGTTGGCGTCCGACGGTCAGCCTCGAAGAAGGTTTGAGGAAAACGGTTTCATGGTACCAGGCGAATGAGGATTGGTGGAAAAATATGAAATCCGGAGCGTATCAGGAATATTATGCCAAGCAATATGGAAAAAAATAAGAAAGTATTGATACTCGGGGCGAAGGGGATGCTTGGACAGGAGCTGTTTCGGGTCTATAGCGAGGATGCGGGTTACGAGGTCGTGGGCTTCGATCGCGAGGAGATCGATATAACCGATTTTGTGACCGCGGAAAAAAAGATCAGAAGCTTCGCGCCGGAAATTATCCTGAATGCGGTCGCCTACAATGCGGTAGACCGCTGCGAAGAAAGCGATGAAGAGTATGCGAAAGCGATGCTTCTCAATAGGGAGGTGCCGAAATTCCTCGCGAAGCTGGCAAAAGACCTTGATGCCGTACTCGTGCACTATTCTTCGGATTATGTCTTCGATGGCGAGTTGGAAAAAAGCAAAGAGGAGACCGGTTGCTGCGGAGGCGGCTGCTGCGGCGCAGGCTCTTCCGAACTCGGATACGATGAGGAGTCGATCCCGAATCCTCTTTCGCGCTACGGTGAGAGCAAGCTTGCAGGCGAGATCGCCGTGCAGGCCGCCCACGGAAAATATCATCTGATCCGCCTCTCGAAGCTTTTCGGAAAGCCCGCCGCGTCGGAGGCCGGCAAAAGGAGCTTTTTTGAAATTATGCTGGAAAAAGGCCGGGAGAATGGCGAGGAGAGCGTCGTCGATGATGAAAAAAGCTGTTTCACCTATGCGCCGGACGCGGCAAGGGCGACGAAAGCGCTCCTCGAAGAGAATGCGCCATTTGGCATCTATCATCTGGTGAGCAGTGGTGTGGCGACCTGGTATGAGGCGGCGGTGAAACTGTTTCAGATGGCAGGGATGAATGTCGCGGTGAAACCCGTGAACAAGGAGGCGTTTCCGCGGAAAGCTACGCGGCCGAAATGCTCGACGCTGCTTAATACCAAGCGCCCTCCGCTTCGAAACTATGAGGAGGCTCTTTCGGAGTTCATTCGTGATATGAAGAAGGATTCCGGAGCCATGGCAAGTAAGGGAAGTAAGTTTTAAAAGATTTTTCTTATGAAAGGCATCATTCTCGCCGGAGGGACGGGCACGCGGCTTTTGCCGCTCACCGCGATCACTTCGAAACAGCTCTTGCCGATATACGATCGGCCCCTGATTTTCTACCCGCTCAACACTCTTCTCAAAGCCGGCATCAAGGATATTCTCGTCATCGTGTCGCCCGATCATTCGGGAAATTTCCTTAATCTGCTCGGGTCGCTCTTCCGTGGATTCGGTATCAATATTTCTTTCATCGTGCAGAAATCCCCGCGCGGAGTGGCCGAGGCGTTCATTCTCGCGGAAGACTTCCTCGACGGGGAATCATCGACGCTTGTCTTGGGCGACAATATTTTCGAGGACGACTTCACCGAGGCGATACAGACTTTTTCGGAGGGCGGCCGAATATTTGCCAAGGAAGTGCCAGATCCTGAGCGTTTCGGCGTGGTGGAATTCACGAGCGATCATTCGGTGCTCTCGATCGAGGAGAAACCCGAGCACCCGAAGAGCTCTTTCGCCATCCCCGGACTGTATATCTTTGATCACACGGTGGTGGATGCTGCGAAAAGCCTCTTACCCTCTTCCCGGGGCGAGCTTGAAATCACCGATCTTCACCGATACTACTTGGAAAAGCGATCGCTCGATGTGCGCGTGATAGACGGCGCTTGGTTCGATACGGGAACGCACGAGTCGCTGTTTCTCGCGAGCGCGTACGCAAGGGAACATCGTCTCGGCGAGCGGTTTCACCCAATGGTCAACGACGCCCTCAGGGAGTTCAATATGGAATTCAAGAAGATTGTGTCACTCAAGAAATAACTGCTCCCCAACTTCCGAGAATTTTCTGCCCTTCGGCTCCAGTCATTTTCTGATACATTGGGGAGGAAATCTGTGCAAAAGAAAACACCCGAAGAAATGATCACGATGTGTCGTGAGTTTCTGCGGGTGTGACGAGCCAATTTCTTGCCCGGCACTGTCAGAGGAGAAATATCTTTATCCCGATGCCGAGAATCATGAAGCCGATGTCGAGAGAAAAAGAACACAGAAGTTTCGTATAGTCATAGGTATTTCCCTTTGCGTAGAGGGTTACCAATATTAGGATCCCAGTGAGTACGAATCCTATCATTCCAAGGCTGAATATTAAAGGGGGAACTGTTTCCAAAAAACTCATAATTTTCTCCTTGCTCTGCTATCCGAGAGCGATTGGATGGCTCGGAAGAGCCGGTGGCAGTTTTCAAACAACTCGAACTGACTGAGGATTATACATCTTTTACCCGCATCTGTCAAGGGTGTCAGGAAAAAGGAACTTTGCTAGAATAACAGTATTGGAATTTATAACCACGCGAACATCATATGTCATATACCGGACGGAAGATAAAAAAGGCTATTTTCCCGGTAGCGGGATTCGGAACGCGGTTCTTGCCCGCAACCAAGGCTCAGCCGAAGGAAATGCTTCCGGTCGTCGATAAGCCGGTCGTGCAGTATCTGGTCGAAGAAGCGGTCGCCGCCGGCATCGAGGAGATCATCTTCGTCACAGGACGCGGCAAGCGTGCGATCGAAGATCATTTCGATGTCTCCTATGAGCTCGAGACGACGCTGGTCGAGAAGAACAAGCATGCCCTGTTGGAAGTCGTGAAGGATATCTCGAGTCTGGCGAAGTTCTCCTATGTGCGCCAGCCGGTGCCGCTCGGGGACGGGCACGCGCTCTTGCAGGCGGCGCACCTTGTGGATGACGACGAGTCGGTCCTCGTCATGTTCGGGGACTGTCTCTATGACAGCGAAGTGCCCGCGGCGAAGCAGCTCACGGACGCCTATGAGACCTATCAGTCGTCCATCATTGGGCTCGCGGAGGTGCCCCTCGAAGAAGTGTCGAAATTCGGCGTGATAGGCGGAGACGCCATCGGCGATCAGGACTGGAAGGTGACGCATATCGTCGAAAAACCGAAACCAGCGGACGCACCGAGCCGCGCGGTCGCCGTCGGGAAATATATCATCACGAGAGAGGTCTTCGAAGCGCTCGCCTCCATGAAGGCGGGGAAGTCCGGAGAGATACGCCTCGCGGATGCGTTCGAAATCATGATCGAACGCGATGTGCCTTTGTATGGACGCATGCTCGAAGGAGCGTGGCTCGATACGGGGGATAAGTTCGGCTTCCTGGCCGCCACCATCCATTACGGATTGAAGCATCCGGAGGTGAAAGACAAGCTGGTGGCCTATCTCAAGACTCTCCGATAATACCCATTTTCATGTATTGGATCTATCTCTCATTGTTCGCGCTCGCGGTACTCACGCCGGAGCTGGTGCAAGGCAGCTACCGATCTTTTCCGGAAGATACGGTAGAGGCGGGAGTGGTGTTTTTCTTCGGAGCGACGGGATTTCTCATCTATTTCGCCAAAGAAAAGGCGTTGATCCGGCATATCGCGGAGAAGCTTCGGCTGCAGAAAGAAAAACAGGACATGACCAAGGATCTCTCCGATTCCTACTCTTACATCGGGGAAGTGAACAGGAAGATGGACCTCATGATGAGTCTCGTCCTTGATCTGCCGGAAGCCGCGATGCTTTTTCAGAATGGAGAAAAAAAGAATGTCTACGAGTCCTTAGGAAAGGCGATCCTTCTTTTTTCCAAGGGGGACGCTTTCGTGCTCCGTATCATCGACACGGTACAAAAAAAGGTGGAGAAAGAAATCGGTGAGGGTCCTTGCACCGGATGCAGCGCCTTGGATATCGATACGCTTCTTGCCACGGAGCAGATATTCCGCGAAGAAGGAGATTGTGTCGTGGCCGCTTCTCCGAAATCCATCGGTCCTTATCGTTCGTACCTCTTGTTTCCGAAGAGCGTGAACCGTCATGAGGACCGGGATATGTTCGCGGCGTTCGCGACGGAAGGGCTGCTGCTTTTTTTCCTTGAGAAGGAACGTTTTTCGCCGACAAAAAAGTCATCCGTTTCTTCACCGCCACAAACGACATGAGGGTCGGAATCGACGCGCGCTTTTACGGATCCGTCGGGAAAGGACTCGGGCGCTATACTGAAAAATTGATCCATCACCTTGAGTCGCTCGCTGATTCTCAAGATGAGTTCTTCATCTTTCTTAAAAAGGAGAATTTCGAAGAATATGCGCCGAAATCCGAATTTTTTCACAAGGTGCTCGCGGATTATCCTTGGTACGGCTTCAGCGAACAAATCGGCTTTCCCTTTCTTCTTAGACGGTACTCGCTTGACCTCGTGCACTTCCCGCATTTCAATGTGCCCATTCTCTATTTCGCCCCTTTCGTCGTGACCATACATGACCTTATCTTGCTTCGGTATCCGACCATACGCAGCACAACGAGAACGGCCTGGCTGTACCATCTGAAGTTTCTTGCCTATAGACTGATCATAGCCTCCGCGGTTCATCGGGCCCGATCCATTATCACCGTATCTTATTTCACCAAAACGGATATCGAAAAGGAGTATCCTTCGAGTGAGGGCAAGGTGGTTGTCGCGTACGAGGGAAGCGAGCTTCATGAGAATGGGAGGAAGGACGGAGCCCGCGATCGATCGGCTGCTTCTCATGAAAAGGAAAAAAGTGGTATACTGTCTCCATACTTCCTCTATGTGGGGAATGCGTATCCGCACAAAAATCTCGAGTTGTTCATTCCTCTGGCCCAGAAATTTCCCCATATACGATTCGTATTGGTAGGCAAGGAGGACTTCTTTTATCGCCGCCTTCAGGCACGGGTTGTGGAGTCGGGAGTCGGGAATATTCTTTTTGTCGGATACAAAACGGATACGGAAATCGAAGCGCTGTACAAGGGAGCGGTCGGATATATATTCCCATCATTGTATGAGGGATTCGGCCTCCCTCCGCTCGAAGCGATGCGGTTCGGGACGCCGGTCATCGCCTCTTCGCGCGGCGCCCTTCCTGAAATCCTCGGAGATGCCGCTTTGCTTGCCGATCCGGCGCGCGTCGAGGATTTCGCGCGGCATGTGGATGCCTTGAGCCAAGATGCGGGATTCCGACAGGCGCAAGGAGAAAGGGGAAGGATCCACGCGGAAAAGTTTACCTGGCGCGGCATGGCGGTGAAAATCTTGGCTTATTATCGCGAGGCGTTGAAAAAATAGCGTGTTTCAAATATGCACCCGCTTTCAAAAAAAAACATCACTCCCGTCTTGTCGGACATGCGCGTTAAAACGCGACCTGCCACTCTTTTGGTCTCAAAAGAGTACGCGTCACATTCGAAGAAAAAAGCCTCTGTTGTGGAGAGGGCGCCCGAGGCTCCGCTTTCTCTGGATGCGTTTTTGAATCAAGTGGAAAAAAATACGCCACCGTCGGTTTTTGCCGAGAAAAAAAGGGAGAGGAAAAAAAATAGTTCCCATCGCGCCGCGGCGCCTTCTTTTTTCTCGAGACCGGTATTGCTTGGGGCTTTGAGCGCGCTGCTCTTTGCCGGGGGGATTTGGGGGGCGACCGGCATGACTTCCTTGCGAGGAGAAGTGCTCGGAGAAAGTTCGATCGGATTCGCTTCGGCCTTGAAGGGGGTCGAGCACCTTTCTTCGGCAGAGTTCGATGATTCGCGCTCAAGCTTTCGAGAGGCGTATGCCTCTTTTTCCGAAGCAAGGAATACTCTCGGTTTTTTCGGGAACGAAGTCGCGAAGATCACGCGGTTTTTCCCCGGGCTTTCCTTGATGGCCTCAGGGCAAGGGGCGCTTGAAGGAGCGGAGCATCTGGCGCTTGCCGGAGAAGCGATAAGCGATATGCTCGCCTTGGTGCCGCTTGAAGAACAAGGGGCTGAGAACCTCCTCAAGAAAGATGTTTCGTTGTTATCCCTTTCGCGCGAAGCGGAGATTTTTTCAGCGAAAGCCGGACGGGAAATCGCTCTGGCCGAGGAGAGTTTCGCCCGGGTGGATGAAAAGGATGTGCCGGAAGAGAACCGGGCAACATTCGTCTCTCTGCGGGAGAAATTGCCGGTTATGAAGGGCGTGCTAGCGGGGGTGACGGAGAACGGAGCGATCATCAGGGATCTTTTGGGAGAGAACGGTCCGAGGCTGTACCTCTTTCTTTTTCAGAACAATCATGAGTTGCGTCCCACGGGCGGATTTATCGGAAGCTATGGGCTTTTGGAGGTATCTCATGGCGAAGTGCGGAAATTTTTTATCGATGGCATCTTTAATCCGGACGGACAGTTGAAAGAAGACATCGTTCCTCCCGAGCCCATACAAAAAGTGAGCGTCGGATGGAGCCTTCATGATTCGAACTGGTGGCCCGACTTCCCTACTTCGGCCGAAAAGGCCATGTATTTTTATGAAAAAACGGGAGGCCCCACGGTCGATGGCGTCATTACGCTTACTCCCTCCGTGATAGAAGAGCTTTTGGCGGTCTCAGGACCGATAGATCTCCCCGAATACGGAGTGACGATCGACAAGGATAATTTTATGGAGGTCGTGCAGGAAGAGGTGGAGGTGAAGTATGACAAAGAGCTCAATGCCCTGAAGAAAATATTGTCCGACCTCTCGCCGCTCCTTCTCAACGCGTTATTCCAATCGAAAGGGATAGACTCTATGGCTCGGGTCCTCTCGTCTTTGTCCAAAGGCCTTTCCGAACGGCAAATCCTCCTTTATTCCCGGAATCCGGAAGTTGAGAAATTGATCGATCGCGCGGGATGGTCCGGGCGCCTTTTGGAGACTCCGAAAGATTACGCGAGTGTTGTCCATACGAATCTCAATGGATATAAGACCGATGGAGTGATTAAAGAGAGCATCGAGCACAAGGCAAGCATACAAGCCGACGGATCGGTGATCGATACGCTGCGGATCACGCGTACCCATGGCGGAGGCGATACTCCTTATGAATGGTGGAACAAGGTCAACTCGGATTATATGCGGGTATATGTCCCGGAGGGTTCGGAGCTTCTTTCCGCGAAGGGACATACCTATGAATTTCCGAAGCCGCCTGTGGATTATGACGCACTCGGCTTTACGCGCGACAAGGATGTGGAGCGGTCTGAGGCGGGAGTGACTATCGATGCTTCCGGAACGCGGGTATCGCGAGAATCCGGAAAGACGGTATTCGGAAACTGGGTATATGTGAGTCCGGGCGAGAGCGTCACGGTGGAGTATGTGTACAAGCTTCCATTTTCCGTCCTGCCCCAATCAAATGAACCCTCTTCGTACTCGCTCCTTTTTCAGAAGCAGTCGGGGAGTCCGGGAAGCGAGCTTACCCATACCCTTTCGTTTCCCAAGAGTTATTCGTCAATTTGGAGCGCGGATGGTATGATGTCCTCTTCGAATGAACATCGGTGGAAAACCAGCCTCAGGACGGATGCTTTTTTCGGTTCGGTGTTTCTCCGAGAAATATATGATTTGTAGGTTTTTCTGAATATGCCTTTTTTCAAGCGTTGCGCGAAGCGTTTTCATGGCTGGACGAATACTTCCGCAAAAACCGTTGGCGCGGCCGCTTTGATCATTTCTCTCGCCGGCATCATAAGCCGGCTGCTTGGCTTCGTACGCGACAGGCTGTTCGCATCTCAATTCGGAGCGGGGGACATCCTTGACGCGTATTATGCGGCATTCCGTATCCCCGATCTCCTCTATAATCTTCTCGTCATGGGGGCTTTGTCCGCGGCATTCGTTCCGATATTTACGGATCTGCTCGCCACCAAGAAAAAGGATGCCGCCTGGGAGCTCGCGGTTTCTTTGCTTGAGTGGATGGTCATGCTTCTCGGCGTACTTTCCCTTTTTATGTTCATGGGAGCACCCTGGCTCATTTCCCTATTGGTGCCGGGCTTTTCCGAGGAAAAGCAGCTGATCGCGGTTGATCTTACGAGAATCATGCTGCTTTCTCCGGTGATTCTTGCCATAAGCGCGGTGTTCGGCGGCGTGCTCGTCTCGTTTCGTCGGTTTATCGCCTATTCGCTTGCTCCGATATTTTATAATCTTGGGATTATTTTCGGCGTGGTGGCGTTGGTGCCTGCCATGGGTGTGACAGGGCTCGGGTGGGGAGTGGTGCTTGGCGCGTCTTTGCATATGATGGTTCAGATTCCCGCGGTATATTTTTCGGGGCTTCCGCTCCGCCCCTTCCGCTTCCGCTTTCATTATGATCGGATGGTTCATAAGGTCCTTTTGCTTATGATCCCTCGCTCTCTCGGCATGGCGACGAATCAGATAGGACTTCTCCTCACCACCGTCTTCGCTTCGGCGCTCGCGTCGGGAAGCTTGGCCGTATTTACTCTCGCTTCCAATATCCAGAGCATTCCCATCGGATTATTCGCGGTCGCGTTCTCGCTCGCGGCCTTTCCGATGCTTTCGCTTTCCGCCTCGCGAGGGGAAGAAAAAGAATTTTTTTCATTGCTCGCGGGAACCGCGAAGCGGATATTGTTTTTTGTCGTGCCTCTCTCGATGCTTTTTATCGTGTTCCGCGCCCAGTTCGTCCGCGTCATCCTCGGGTCGGGACAATTCGACTGGGAGGATACTATCGCCACATTCGGCGTACTTGCGTGGCTCTCGGTAAGCTTGTTCGCCCAAGGCCTCATCCCGCTGTTCGCTCGCGGATTCTACGCGCTTCAGGACACGAAGACACCGCTTTATGTAGCGCTTTTTGCCGAGATTTTTCATATCATCTCCCTTATTCTCTTATTGCCTTATTACTCAGTCGATGCGCTCGCCATTTCTTTTTCCGTCGGCAGTATCATCAATTTTTTTCTGCTGCTTTTCTTTTTACGCCGCCGTATCCTTGCTTGGAAGGATGGGGAAATTTTTTCTGAAAGCATAAAAATTTTCGGGGCGGCCTTGTTCGCGGGGGTCGTGGCTCAGTTTTCAAAATCCGCCTTCATTCTCGCTCCTTCGCCTCTTGATACTTTCGCGGAAATATTTTTGCAGCTCGTATTCGGCGTGTCATTGAGTCTCGCCGCTTTTCTTCTTGCCAGCTCCTGGCTTCATATCGAAGAATTCCATCTGCTCAAGCGGTGGATCAGGTGCAAAGTGCTTCGCGAACCCGCGGTCGCGTCGAGCGTCGAAGGGCATCCCGAGAAAGGGGACTGGTAAAAGGACAGTCAGGAGGAGATGGCTGCGGGCGAAGATCGAGGCTGTGAATCGGAGCACCCCGTCGCATCCCTTCCGTTTTTATCGGTTTTACGCTAGGCTTTATTACCAAATGAATCAATCGAAACGAACCCATGGGTTCGTCTCCGGGTACATCGACGGCAACATCGGGCTTGGCGCTCGTCATTGAAAGATATTTTCCTATGAATCAGGCAGAAATCAGGAATTTTTGTATCATCGCCCATATCGATCACGGGAAATCCACCCTGGCCGATCGCTTGATCGAGCTTACTCATACCGTAGAAGATCGAAAAATGAAGGATCAGCTTCTGGATCAGATGGATCTTGAGCGCGAACGGGGAATCACGATAAAACTCCAGCCGGTCAAGATGCGCTATGCTTTTGAAGGAAAAGAGTACGCGCTCAACCTCATCGATACTCCCGGGCATGTCGATTTTCATTACGAAGTCTCCCGTTCGCTCGCCGCGGTTGAAGGCGCGGTTCTTCTCGTCGATGCAACGAAAGGAGTCCAGGCGCAGACGCTCGCGAACCTCTATCTCGCCATCGATCAGGGACTCGCGATCATTCCCGTCGTCAACAAGGTGGATCTGCCCAACGCCGAAGTGGAGAAAACGAAAAAGGAAATCATTCATATCTTAGGATGCGAAGAGGGGGATATACTTACGGCCTCGGGGAAAACGGGTCTCGGCGTGCAGGCCGTGCTTGAGCGCGTCATTTCGCGTGTCCCCGCCCCGAAGGGAGAAACGGATAAGCCTCTTCGCGCGCTTATTTTTGACTCGCTGTATGATACGTACAAGGGAGTGGTCGCGTATGTCCGGATTGTGGACGGGTCCGTCTCCCGGGACACGGCTATTCACATGATCGGTACGGGACAAGAGGGTGTGGTCGTGGAGGTTGGTACATTTTCGCCGAAGTTCATTGCGGCGCCCTCGCTCTCCGCCGGGGATATCGGGTATATCGCGACCGGACTGAAGGATGTGTCCCACTGTCGCGTCGGGGATACCATAACGCTCCGCCCGCGCGATCGGGAGATCGTTACCGCGCTTGCCCTTCCGGGATACAAGGAGATAAAACCGGTCGTGTACGCAAGCTTGTATCCGGTCGACGGCGACGAGTACGCCCTCATGCGCGACGCGCTCGAGAAGCTTAAGTTGAACGATGCGGCATTCGCGTTCGAGCCCGAATCGAATCAGGCCCTGGGTCGCGGATTCCGATGCGGATTCCTGGGGTTGCTTCATATGGAAATCATCCAAGAGCGCCTCAGGCGGGAGTTTCACATGGAACCTACCATCACCACTCCATCCGTCGTCTATGAGCTCAAGCTTCGGGATGTCGATCTTCGCGTGCCGCTTTATTCTCCGGTCGACATGCCGGACTTAGGAACAGTCGAACAGTTATATGAACCGTATGTGAATCTTTCCATCGTAGCGCCGGGGGAATTTTTAGGGGCCATTATGAATCTCGCCCAGTCAATTCGCGCGGAATATACGAACACGGAATACCTCGATGCCGACCGGGTACTTCTCTCTTTCGAGGCTCCGCTTATGGAGGTGATCGTGAATTTCCACGATGAGCTGAAGAGCGTCTCCTCGGGCTATGCTTCCATGAATTATGAGCCCATCGGATATCGTCCGAGCGATGCGGTGAAGCTCGATATCATAGTCGCGAACGATCGCATCGATGCTTTTTCCCGGATGGTTCCCCAGGCTCGGGCATACGATGAAGGCAAACGGACGGTGGAAAAGCTAAAGGATGTCATCCCGCGGCAGAACTTCGCCGTCGCGCTCCAAGCTTCGATCGGGGGAAAGGTCATCGCGCGTGAGACGATCGCGGCGTATCGAAAGGATGTCACGGGCAAGCTCTATGGAGGGGACTTCTCCCGAAAAAAGAAACTGCTTGAGAAACAGAAGCGTGGAAAGAAAAAAATGGAATCCCTGGGACGGGGACGAGTGGCCATTCCCTCCGAAGCATTTCTTGCGATTTTGAAAAAGTAGCGCTTGGAATACCGGACTATATCCCTATCGGAAGGTGAAAATTTCAAGAAGTGTCTTTAAAAAAATAATAAATTACTATTGACAGAATCCGGGAAAAGGTGTATGGTATATAATTCAATAATTGAATACGCCTAACATCCCAGCGTGAATAAAGGGATTCATTGACAAAGGAGATCGACGCGATGGACTATAGCAAATATTGCTTGTCTCAGGAAGAAAAAAACTACCTAACAGCCTTGTTGGGGAATTTTACTCTTCCGGAGCACATAGCGAAATTTTGTCAGAAACTGAAGGACAGGATAGGGGTCCTGCGGATCAGGAATTCTCTTGATCGTATAGAGAGAGGAGAGTTGATGGATGCGAGAGCGGAGCTCATCAGACTCCATCGGGAATGGATGAAGGAGATGAGTCTTGTGTCCTGACTTGATGATGCACTATGCCCGGCCGTGGATACACGCGCCGGGTTTTTACTTTTCATACGGAATTTTTCATGGTAGACTTTTTCGGCCATCAGGCGAGTATCAATGAAATCGGTAAAGTCAAAACAGTTACTACAGTTATTTTTATGAAAAATATTCCCTATACCAAGAAAGATTTCTCGTGGGTCCGATGGACTGTTCAGGATATCGAAGCGGTATCCAGGCGTCTTATCGCCGAGAAAAAAGAAATATATGTTGCGGTGAAAAAAATCAGGGCCGAGGATCGGACCTTCGAAAATACCGTCTATGCGCTCGAGCGGTCGAACCACTGCATGGAAAACGCGCTCCGCATATCCCTTCTTATGCAGGTCAGTCCCGATAAGGAAATCCGCAACGCCGCGTCCCGAGCGCTCGAGTATATCGGCAAGCGACTGGTTGATATCGAGTATGACAAAGCCGTGTATCAGGCCCTTAAGGAGTACGCGAAACGGAAAGAAGCTCTCGATCCCTCGGATCAGAAACTGTTTTCGGATATGCTTGCAGATTTTCGACGGCGAGGATTCGAGATTTCGGCGGCAAAACAAAAGAAGCTTCATGCCAATCTGAAAGAGCTCTCGAAACTCGCCAGTTCTTTCGAGAAGAATTTGAACAATTATCACGATGAGATCGTTGTCGATGAATCGGAGACCGCAGGGCTGGGGGAGGGGTATCTCAAGAGTCTTCCTCGGAAAAACGGCAAATATGTCGTTTCGCTCGATTATCCCTCACTCATTCCCTTCATGGAGAACGCGGAAAGCGACGCGAAACGGAAAGAGCTTTCGGAGAAGAATTGGAGGAAGGGTGGGAAGAAAAATGTGGCATTGCTTGAACGGATGGTGCGTCTGCGCGAGGAGAACGCGAAGCTTCTCGGGTATGCTTCTCATGCGGACTTCCAGACGGAAGATCGGATGGCGGATTCCGCGGAAGCCGTGTTCTCCTTTTTGCAGAATATCATGACTTCGCTTGCGCCGAAGGTGAAAGAGGAAACGGAAGCCCTGCGTGCTTTCAAGCGTCGACGGATGCCTGGCTCGGAGGAGGCTCTTTTCTCGCATGAGATCGCGTATTTCAGCAATCAACTCAAAAAGGAGAAGTATGACATAGACGATGAGCTGCTCCGGGAATATTTCCCGCTGGAGCACGTGCGGGAAACAATGTTCAGCATTTTTGGAAAAATGTTTTCCATATCTTTCGAACCCTTGCCATGGACACTCTGGCATAAGGACGCCCGGCTGTATCGCGCGATCGATACGAAGTCCAAACAGCCGATAGCTTTTTTCGCTTTCGATCTTTTCCCTCGGGAAGGCAAGTACGGCCATGCGTGCGTGGCGAATGTCGTTTCACGGCACGGCGTCGCGTGGAAACATCCCGACCACACGCTGCCTTTCGCGGCTCTCATCACGAATTTCCCAAAGCCCGCAAAGGCGCGACCGTCGCTTCTTTCGCATGACGAGGTGGTGACCTTGTTCCACGAGTTCGGGCATCTCATGCACGAGTCGCTCTCGGAAGCGCGCCATGCCTCCCAGTCAGGTTTTTCCGTCGCGTGGGATTTTGTCGAGGCCCCGTCGCAGATGTTCGAGTTTTTCGCGTGGGAGGAAAAAGTCCTGAAGAGGCTTTCCCGTCACTTCATGACCGGAAAATCCCTTCCAAGGAGCCTGATACGGAAGATGATCGCGGGCAAACAGCACCTGTCGGGATACGACGCTATGCGCCAGGCGATGCAGGCCTTGTATGACATGATGGTGCACACCGGAAACCTGAGGGGTACGCTTCCTGAGTATTTTCGAGCGCTTACTTTGGCGCATCTCGGCATTCGCATACCGGAAACTTCGTTGTTTCCCGCGGGTTTCGGGCATCTCGCGGGGGGATATGACGCCGGGTATTATGGGTACTTGTGGTCCAAGGTATATGCTGCTGATATGTTTTCCGTCTTCCGAAAAGAAAGCCTGTTGTCTCCACACCTCGGCATGCGTTATCGGAAAGAAGTTCTCGCCAAGGGAGCGAGCGAACGAGAGATGACGATTTTGCGCGCTTTCCTCGATAGAGCTCCTTCTCACGCGGCGTTCCTCAAGGATATTGGCGCCTGATATCCCTTTTGCATTTTCTTCCTTTGGAATGTATACTGAGGATATAATTTTTGAATGCGGTATGAGGGGTTGCGATGCGGACCCATACTGAAAAACATATGGCTATACAAT
>CALMHZ010000042.1 GCA_937864125.1 uncultured bacterium | reverse complement strand
ATTGTGCCGTCCGGTAGACGGCACTCGATGTTGTGATTTTCCGGAGCGATTCGCTCCGGCCTCATTGAAGCTAGAGACACAAAAAACGCTGTATCCAGAATCCTACCATTTTCCGGAGCGATTCGCTCCGGCCTCATTGAAGCACGCAGTACTAGAAGACGCCGGAACCTCTCTTAGTGCATTTTCCGGAGCGATTCGCTCCGGCCTCATTGAAGCCATCTGGGATCGGCAACGGCTTTCCGGATCTCGTTGTATTTTCCGGAGCGATTCGCTCCGGCCTCATTGAAGGGATCTCAATCTCGGCCATCTTGCTCTTGAAGTCGTTAATTTTCCGGAGCGATTCGCTCCGGCCTCATTGACGCCTTATCACCTGCAAGGATGATGTCAATGCGAATTCGATTTTCCGGAGCGATTCGCTCCGGCCTCATTGAAGCAGATGAGATTATCTTAACCAGCGCGACGGCGCGCCAATCATTTTCCGGAGCGATTCGCTCCGGCCTCATTGAAGCCCGGCTCATGTGCGAGCAGCCGCCCAACAACAAGGGCATTTTCCGGAGCGATTCGCTCCGGCCTCATTGAAGCGCGTCAGTGCGGCGCGCGTAGGTCATGTGGCACGCCGATTTTCCGGAGCGATTCGCTCCGGCCTCATTGAAGCCGACCACATTACTTGGTGCCCGGCGACCTGCTCAGGGATTTTCCGGAGCGATTCGCTCCGGCCTCATTGAAGCAACTAGCGCATAAGCTACGGCGCGTGCAATTTTCCGATTTTCCGGAGCGATTCGCTCCGGCCTCATTGAAGCTTCATCAGGTCTGATGCGACACGCGAAAACAAAGCCTATTTTCCGGAGCGATTCGCTCCGGCCTCATTGAAGCTACCGCAGCTTTTAGCTTAGGGTGTGCCGCGCGCTGCTCGATTTTCCGGAGCGATTCGCTCCGGCCTCATTGAAGCCGGCTCGTCTTTTCGAGCCTCGATACGCACCGGTCTGTATTTTCCGGAGCGATTCGCTCCGGCCTCATTGAAGCCTTGTATCCGCGATGCCGATCACATGTACTATATGCTGATTTTCCGGAGCGATTCGCTCCGGCCTCATTGAAGCAGCTTCTTGATCTCGTCCACTTTCGTCCACCTTTGCTATTTTCCGGAGCGATTCGCTCCGGCCTCATTGAAGCTCAACGAACAGGTACTCCCTGGTATCTCTGATACGGCATTTTCCGGAGCGATTCGCTCCGGCCTCATTGAAGCTCTACAACAACCTTCGCATCGGCTCTATCTGCACTCCATTTTCCGGAGCGATTCGCTCCGGCCTCATTGAAGCGACCAAATTACCGCAGGTTGATCACCATCTCGATGAAGTTATTTTCCGGAGCGATTCGCTCCGGCCTCATTGAAGCCGGCGTCAACGCTGCGCATGTACTCCGCGACTACCGATTTTCCGGAGCGATTCGCTCCGGCCTCATTGAAGCGTCATACTCGGCGGCGACGACGCGCATTTCCTCATGGATTTTCCGGAGCGATTCGCTCCGGCCTCATTGAAGCGGAATTCATCCCGCTGCACACCCGTGCGACTCAAAATATTTTCCGGAGCGATTCGCTCCGGCCTCATTGAAGCCATTTCTGCTGTAGCCGGACCGCGCATATTATTCGCATTTTCCGGAGCGATTCGCTCCGGCCTCATTGAAGCATTGCGCTGACGCCGGTATCGATCGAAAAATCAAACATATTTTCCGGAGCGATTCGCTCCGGCCTCATTGAAGCTGAAATATCGTCCCGATCGAGCCGCTCCCCTCTACTTATATTTCCGGGCGCTTTGCTCTCGCGCCTTTTTAGCGCTTCTTTCCTTTGCCCAACGGCGAACAGGACTA
>CALMHZ010000041.1 GCA_937864125.1 uncultured bacterium | reverse complement strand
CAAAACATATATCGGCGGATGCCCCTCCGACCCTTGCCATTATTACTACCATCCTTACATTACATTATGCCGTACGCTACACGAGAAATATCCTCACATAAAAGAGAGCTCAAGACCGAAAAAATGAAGGTTCCTGTCATATTCCATGTCCAAGAATCCCTGATGCCGGAAGAATCGACTTTGAATCAGATGGAAAGCGTGGCCTCGAACGACTGCATATTCGATCATATAGCCGCAATGGCGGATGTCCACTCCAAGCCGGGTCGGAAAAACGCCACCGGCACGACCATCGCCTCTCTCCGCCATATCCTGCCTCAGGTGAATGACAGCGATCCTGCATGCGGGATGAGGCTCATCCGCACCAACTTGACCGAAGAAAACACGACTCCGGAGGAAATAGAAAAAATATTTCAGGCGCTCGTGCCCCGCGTTCCCACCAAGGCATATTTCGGTACCTACCTCCCCTTCCGAGTCATCGTCGATATCTGCCGTCTCGGCATCCAGCCTCTCGTCGATCACCTCGGCATCAAGACCAAATACGAGGCCGAGAACTCGCTCGCCCGGGGAAATTTCTTCGGGAGAGAAATGAAGGCAAGCCACATACGCGATATCATCCCCGGCCTCTTTCTTTTCTTCGCCCAGTTCCGCTCGGGCATCCTCGGGGCCGCCGGAAATCACTTCCTCGATCTCATGAAAGTATCCGATATAGAGGATCCGTCACTCGCGGAGAAACTCGGGGTGAAGAAAGGCCAATACCTTTTCATGGTGCACTGCGGCTCAGGCATCCTCGGACAATACACCATGTACATGTACACGGCAAAAAAGCGGGAACACAAGTCTACCGCGATCCTCATGAACATCGGACGGTTTTTTTGGCAGACCCCCTACCGCCGCATCGTAAGCGGAATAGCGAAAAAAATCCGCGAGTCGGATTTCGGGAAAAAGGAGCCCCTCATCACCTATGATGGCGATGGTGAAGACGGGAAGCTCTACATGGCCGCGCGCAACGCCTGTTCCAATTTCGCACATGCCAATCGCGCCGTCATCACCCACAATGTCGCAAAAACCGTAGAGGAAATGATCGGTCGGGATCCGGAATTCGAGCTTCTCTACGACATGCCGCACATCCTCGTCTCGGAGGAGGAGCACCATGGCAAAAAGATGTGGGTACACCGGAACGGGACCTCGCGCGCATATGGACCGTCGCGCATGGAGGATCATCCGATTTTCAAGGATACCGGAGAGCCCGCTTTCATTCCGACCTCCATGTCTACCGAAGCCTATCTCTGCGTGGGGCAAGACGGGAACGAGTCGAGCTTTTATTCTTGCAATCATGGCGCCGGCAAATCGGTGAAAAAAACCGATGATATCGTTCCGGGAAATAAAGAGGAGCTCGAAAAAAAGCTGAAGACCAAGGGAGTAAAGCTCTACAACGGGCGCTCATCGAAGGTCATCGAGCAGGATTCCTCGCACTACAAACAAGCGGCCGAAGTCATAGAAAGCGTCAAAGAAAACGGCATCGTCACTCCCGTAGCGAAGATGCAGCCTATCGCCGTCATCATGTACTAAGCGGTTTTTGACCTCTTAGACAGAGCCCGAAGAGGAAGAACAGGAGGAAGAGCCCGAAGTGAGAAGTGAGAAGCCAGTGATCAAGAAGCATGCTTGGAAAGAGCGCGATAACCGCGAAAGCGGCCATGTTTTTCCCTGCTTCTTTTCGTGTTCGGATAAGATCCTTAAGAAGCAGGAGCAGAAAGAAAACGAAAAATCCGAGTCCGATGATGCCGAGCTCCGCAAAAACAAGAAGGAAGACATTGTGCGCGGGCTGGATGCTCCAGATGGGTCTTGCCGGATCGCCACCCTGAATGACGGAGGCTGTGAAGCCGCCTATACCCACTCCAAAAACCGGGTGCGAAGCTACCAGGGATTTCGCGTCGACAAACGACGCTATCCGATCCGAAATCGACCGCTCCCTCGAAAGAGCCTCACTCTCGAAACGAGGGGCGATCGTCTCAGGAACGAGAAGAAAAAGCCCCATGCCCACGACCAAAAGAAACGCGAAGATGACCCCCAACTCCCTTTCCTTCTTTCCTTCTTTTCTTCTTCGTAGAGAGAGGAAGAGAAAGAAGAGCGCCATGACGACCCCGAGCCAAGCGGAACGCGAAAAAGTGAACACAAGGCCCGAGAAAAGAATCGCGGCGAGAAGCAGCGTGCCTGCAGTCAGACGAAAATACCTGGAGCCGAGGGTGAGCGCCAGCATCGCGCCGATGAACCCCCCGAGGATATTCGGATGAGGGAGCGTCCCATAGCCGCGGAGCCATCGTCCTGATTCATTTTTGAGGACCGAAGTGCCGGCGACCCAGGACTCATGAGCGCTCATCCCAAGAAGCGTGGACGCAAATGAAGTCTGGGAGAGGAACTGCCAACCCGCAAGCCCGGCCTGGAGGAGGGCGGCTGCAGCAAGGATCATTATTCCCCTCCCCGCTTCTTTCTCATCCAAGGAACGCGCGAGAAAAAATACGCCACAAGCGAGAAGGAGCTTAAGAAAAAAATATGCCGCAAGAATCGTATCACTTGCCCAAAAAACCGACAGGCCCGCCCACCCAAGAAAAATAAGCAGCATTTTTTCCGGGAACCGCTCCCTTCCCGGAAACTTCCGCCATGAGAATTCCGGCGAAGAGCATATTCGTGAGGCAAAAAAAACGATAAGGGCGGCCGATAAAAGTATATCCGTGGCATAGATTCCGATCACGCCATACTGCCATTTTTCGCCGCTTATGAACGGCTCCCGCACCAAAAATACTGTCTGTATCGGCAGAAAAAAGAGGAAGCCGAAAAAAAAAGTCGTCCACACGGTGCGTAGATTCATACATTGCTTAGATTAGCACTTTTTGATAGGCTTGGGTAATGAGAATCATCACCATAAGCGGCATCGACGGATCAGGAAAATCTACCCAAACGAGAATTCTTGAAGAAGCCCTCATGAAAGAAGGGCGCAAGGTGATCCGATTCCACGCCACCGAATTTTCCCTTTTGAACCGCATCGCGCGCAAGATAAGAGGAGATCGTTCGTTTGAAGCCGGCCGGGAACCTGCCGTGACAAAAGCATCCTTGTTTTCCGTGCTTCTCCGGGAAAAATTCCTTCTGATAGACATTCTACGCTTCCACTTCTTCAGGCGGACATTGGAACGGAAAGGGTACGACTATCTCCTTTCCGATCGCTTCTTCTTCGACTCGCTCATCAACATACTGTATCTCTCAGACAACCCGATCACTCAAATAGGAAAACTCGTGATCGAGCGATTCTTACCCAAACCGGACATCGCCTTCTATCTCGATATCGATCCGGCTACCGCCCTAGAACGGGATCGGTTCATCGAACAGGGTGCCTCGTATCTTGATGCCAAGTCCGCTCTGTTTCAAAAAATGGCCGCTTCCTGGAATATGATCGTCCTTGATGCCAAGAAGCCGCAAGAGGCGATAGCTCAAAAGATACAAGATGAGATCAGGGAGCTGCATTCGGAAGACAACTAATCAAACCTTCTCATGAAAAACTTCTCCGGGGCTTTTCTCTGGCTCACCGCTTCAGAGATAATCTTCAATATCGCGGCCTATGTCGTCCACGCGTCCGTGGGACGCATTCTCGGACCGGCGGACTATGGACGATACGGCCTCGTAGTGACCCTTACCACTATGATCATCGTCCTTATCGGAAACGGAGTGCCGACGGCGATGGCGAAATACATAAGCGAGCACCTCGGAAAAAATCCGGAAAAAATATACGCGATCAGGCACCAGGCGGCGAAGATCCAAATCCTGCTCATCCTTCTCGTCACGGTTCTTTTTTTCTTCCTTTCTCCGGCGATAGCCTGGATGCTCGGCGATCCCTCGCTCACCCCTTTGTTTCAGATTTCCACCCTCGTCATTCCGGCCTTTGCCGCGGCCTCTTTCTATCATCATTATTTCACCGGACTTCATCTCTTCAAGCTCCAGTCGATCGTCAAGATCGCCCGATCGTTCGCGCGGGTGGGATTCATCGTTCTTGCGGCGTACTACCTCAAGCTCGAAGGGGCGGTCGGTGGATATATCATGGCTCCCCTCCTCACCTTCGGAGTCGCCCTCCTCATCGACATATTCTATGTGCAGCGGAAACTCGGCATCGGTTTGAAAAAAGAGAGCGCGTTCACTTTTCCCGCAAGGACCGTGATCGCGTACGCGTGGCCCATCACCCTCTTTCTCGTCTTCTACGAATTCATACTGACTATCGATTTATATCTCGTCAAAGCCATATTGGGCGATGATCACGCGACCGGTCTTTACAACGCGGCGATAACCGTCGGCCGGATCCCCTATTATCTTTTTTCGGCCCTCGCGATGATCCTCCTCCCCTCCATCTCGAAGACTACCGCGGAAGCGGATCACAAGACTACGCAAGAGATCATGACGATATCCCTCCGCATGCTTTCGATCCTGCTTCTCCCCATGGTAGCGCTCCTTTGCGCGTCCGCTCCCGAACTCCTCCACCTCCTCTATGGAAATGGATATGCCGATGCGAGCGCGAGCCTTCGCATATTCACGATCGGCGTCGGCTTCCTTACCGTGTTTTATATCCTCGCTTTCGCGCTCAATGGGGCGGGACTCGTACATATTCCCATGAAACTCTCGGTGGTCGGACTCGTGCTTTCCCTGCCGCTCAACCTCGTCCTCATTCCATCTTTCGGCATAGCGGGAGCCGCGTTTGCCACGACGATCGCCTCTTTCGGCATCATGATAGGAGTGATTTTTTCCGCGAGAAAATACTTTACGCTCAGAATCCGGAATCGTGACATCTTTTTACCGTTCCTTTTCTCCCTCGGGATAGGGGCCATTGCTTATGGCATCGGACCGACATCCCTGTGGTTCATCTTCTTCGATATGGCGCTCTTCGGCGCATACATTGCCATCCTGAGCCGTCTTAGGGTCATCACATCCCAAGACACGAAGCCCTTTCGGAAGATATTTGGCCGAAAGGAACAGTAACATCCGCTAGTATTGACAGCGCGGCTGAAAAAGGATACAGTATTTTTGAAATCGGACGATTTCAGGGTAGTTTTTTAAAATTTTTCCAAGGGGAAACAAGCGTGGCAAACAAGCAAGCACACAACAAAGCATCTCAAGCAGCATTTCGAAATTCTCTCGTAGCCATAATCCAAGAAAAGGCGGCGGCGATCAATCGCCCGAAGCTTCTCGAAGTACGCGCGATAGATATCGAAAAAATAAAAAGACTGCCGAGAGAAGGGATTTCTTGTATCGCATGCGGAGTTCCGCTTTACATACATCTAACCCGAAGAACGATCGCTATCGCTGACCCCGTACCAAATGGAAACAGCAGCAAAAACGGATGCAGCCAAGGCTATATAGCCCACGGATGCTTCTGATCGTAAATAACCCTCAATAAAAATCCTCGGATATCAATTATCCAAGGATTTTTTACTCAAGAGACGCATGAACTCCCTGGACACTTCTTCTCTTTTTTCATCTGAAAGGAATATTGAAATGAGCATATATCGCCTACGCGTTACGCCATACTATTGCTATCACACAATGATTCAAAGCTCTCTCTCCGCTTCCTTCCCCCGCTTTTCCATCGAAAAGAGCTGTGCGCCAAAGCATCCTCCGCAGCTGAAATACCCCGCGCCCAGTACGACATCGCATGGGTCGCGTCCTTATAACCGAAGTGGAAAAAGAGGAAAGTAAACCTCCTCCATACCCCGCGACGCTCTCATGCCGCGGGGATTTTTATTGTCGGATACCAGCGGCCGTTCAGCTGCGTTAAGGCGCGGGTTGGGTGAACCGATAGACCAGGATATCCCCCCGAATCCGGGAATCGCTCATTCTTTCCATATTCTTCTCGATATATCGCTTGGCCTCGGTTGAAACATAGCCCATGTCATTCCCTGAAGCTATGAACCATCCTCGAGGATTATCCCGCAGTATCGACTGCACTTCCTCGACTGAAAGCTTGCTCTCCGAAAGCTCTCCGCCGAAATCATACACCCTCACCTTTTCTCCGCTCCAGTAATAATTTCGAAAATTTCTCGTTATGAGGACATCATCCGCGGAGCGCTTTTCCTTGAAGTAGGCGAACACCTTCCGGTAATTGGGGTTTGTTCCCGAGGAGGTCTCATGATAGGTGTTGTTTTCCCAGAAGAAATACCCCCAATTCGGAAGGAATACTCCGAGCGCGATAAGAGCGGCGAGCCCCGCATGCTTCCATCGCGATGAGAACTCATCCTTCACGAATCCGATCACTCCGTAGGCCCCGACCGAGACCAAAAGGAGCATGAAGGATTGCGCGAAAAATATGTACTGCTGCCCTTCGTTTCGGCGCCAAAACCATATCGCCATGCCAAGGGGCACGAGCGAGGAAGAGAGGAGCCACAACGCTTCTTTTTTCTTTTCCGTTTTCTTCAAGAGATACCAGGATCCGAAAATGAATAGGAAGGCTCCCATGAGCGGATGCGCGAAATCCCGAACGACATACCGAAGATACGAGTAATGATTGTCGAAGAAAACGAGCGTGCCGAGAAGCGCCTTCACCCGATCCGGAGCTATCGAGAAAGCGACCACCGTCGCGACCAGCCCGAGCGCCGCAGTCGCCGCGTACTTGTCCTCGGGCGCCTCGCCTTTCCGCCATGATGCCAGTATCATCCACAAAACATAGCCTCCGAAGATAGGGATGATGCTCACCGAAAGCTGATGCGTCCAGAAGCTGAGCGCGCCGAAGAAAAGAAGCGGGACGAGATAGACCCAGTTGAGTTCGGTTTTCTCCCAAAAATATTTGAAGAAACGGTTTTTCCCCTTATAGGCCCGCTCATAAAAAGCGAAGAGCGACATCGACATGAGGAGAAATATCGGGAAAAACATAGCATACATCCGAAGCCTGCGATCGAACTCAAGGCCGGATATCGATACCGAAAAGAGAAAGGCCGCGATGAGACCGACTGTTTTTTTTCCGGAAAACAGCCAGCCAGCGAAAAAAAGCGCGATTATGGATACACCTCCCCATACGACCGAAACCATGCGGGCCGCCCCCTCGGTAGGGGGCAGGAACGAAAACAATTGCGCGACCTGCCACTTGTATATCGAGGCGCGCTCGTCTCTCGCGGCGTTCTGATTGACCTCCGCTATCTTGCTCTCATTGAAGTCCCATGATTGCCACTCCCCGGTCTTGAAATACCCATAGGACGAATTGATGTCCAGAAACTCATCGGCCACGAAGGAGTTGTTTCCGAGGCCGATGACTCGCAACGCCACCCCGAGCAGAAGAATCACTCCAAGAATCCCCCATGTTTTTTTCCTTGTCATAGTGTTTTTCATAATGAATTACGGATGCTTTCATTCGACACCATCTTCCTCGTCATTTTTCGCGTCATTCTTCCGGTCCCACCATTCCCGCCAGGTATATCGCGGAAAGGCCTTGGGATTATCGCTTAGTTGCGTGCCCTCCGGCGGAAATTCCTGCCGCACGCCACGGACATGCTCCGGCTTCGGCCGGAACTCGATGAGGGTAAGGGTCCCGAACGATTTTTTTTGTACGACCTCGAAACGGTCCAGATATTTCTCCATCCCATCCTGGAGATCGGATCCCGAGCGGAGGATAAGCACATAGATACCTTCTATGTAAGTATCTCCCGTTCCCAAGACATGATTCTCCACCCCTGCCCGCTCAAGGAGATACTTGAGCGCCCGGCGGTGTTCAGGTTCGCTGTGCATATACACGGGGTATCCCGTACGGTCCGCGTATCCCTTGAGGTACGCCACGATCATTTCCTGCTGCGTGAGGGAAACACGGGTATGCTCTTTGAGGATGCGATCGGTAGGCGTCGATATGGATACGGAGGGCGCGAGGCGGATTTCCTCGAACCGATTTCCGATCGAATAAACATTGTAGCCCGAAAGTAGGAAAAGAAGCGTAAAAAACAAGACGTGGAGGACCACGCGCGACGGCAAAACCTTTCTGAAAGCTTCAAAGATGAACCCCAGGAAAAGAAAAGGAAGGGGCGCCGCTATGAGGAAAAACCGCGGAGAAAAATCATATGCCAAAGGAAGAAGAAGCAAGAAAGAAACCGCGAACCACAGAAAGGAAAGAAGAAGCATGTCCGACCGTTCCCTGGTCAAAGCACGGGAAGGGCGCGCAAGGAACCCCATGGCGATAACGGAAAGCATCAGAAAAGCGATGCCCATCGCTCCTTTCCCCCATCCGTTTTCGCATCGGGCATCGCACTTGAGCGTCACGCCGCCGTTTTCAAGCTTGACCGAGAAAAATCCTGCTTGTTCATATCCGCTCAAGACGACCCCGTACCCCAAGCCATGTTCCACGACATTTTTGATGAATTTATTCGGCAGAGAATAGGCTTCTTTTGTAGATTTCTCGCTGATGGTTTCGATAAACGCCTTTCCGTTGGCCCCGTTCGTTTCGATCTCATTGAGGACGACAGGGACATAGAGGATGAAGAAGGCAAGAAAGGCGAGTCCCCAGGTCTTAAGCGGAAATCGGGGGCGCTTCACGAGAAGGAACAGCAGGGCGATGGCGGGAAGAGCGAAAAAAGCAAGGAAATGAAGATGCGTGGAAAATCCTATGGCAAAGGCTGAAAGGACAAACCATCGCCGTGGGTGTTTCGTATCCTTCGCGACCGAAAGCAGCAGGGCGTAGAATCCAAGGAGGGAAAAAAACGGGATCGGGTTCGGGTTCCACGCGAATCGTCCATACATGACCAGATATTCTGACACCGAAAACAACGCGGCGAGTCCGAGCGATACCCACGGATCGAAAAATCTCCGCGCGAAAAGATAAAAAAGCCCGATCGAGGCTATCGAAAGAAGTGGGACGAAAAACGCCATTCCCTGCGGAGTATCTCCGAAAAGAAGGGCGGAGACATATTCCAGGTAATAAAACCCGGGGCCCAGACGAAGGGAGCTTCCGCTTGCCTTCATGCCAAGGAGCGTCAGCTCGCCCGGGCCGCCCTCTGTCGCGTCATCTATTACGCGGGCATCCCTGGACTGATCGAGTTCGAAATGCAGCCAGTCGGAAAAGTGATACAAACGAAGAAACGCGCCGAATGTCAATATGAGCACGAGCCAAAATAAGGGCGAGCGGAACACTCGGAAGATTCCTTTGCTTTTTTCTTGCATCGTGATAGGCTAATACTATAAAAAACGGAAAGAAAAGACTTGTTTACGACTTTATTAGTCTTCTTCTATCCTAGTCTTTTTTTGAACAATCAGCAATATCTATGCATTTTTTACAGCAGCTCTCCAAAAAGGAACAGCGCATCTATCTTGCGCTCTCTCTCCTCCTTCTTCTTTGGGGGGCGCTCTATGTCATCCGGCACACGGTATCGCTGTCAGAGTTTTTTCCCGAAATTCCTTTTACGTTTCTCCGCTTCAGCTTCTCCCTTCTCGCGGTCATCACGGTCGGGGCCGTATTTTTTTATACCCCGTTCCGGTCCCTTTCCCTCTGGATAAAAAAACTTTTTCTCATCGCCCTTCCGATAGAAACCCTCTTCCTCATCGCCCTCGGGTACACCGACACAGCTCATCCGGGAATGTTCGTGCTCGCGGGGATCTATGCCACGACGGTCACCCTCTTTCTCGCCTACCTTCTCTCCGAGCCGCGGCTCATTCCCCTTCACCATTTTTCCTTCCGCTCGTGGCTTCACGCCCAAGGGAAACACGCTCTCGTGTTCGTTCTTCTCCTGACAGGAATTTTCGGCATATTCGGAACCTATCGGCTCGGACAATTCGTCGCGGTAGACGAAGCGCTCTGGCTCTATGGGAGAATTCCCAAATACTGGAACGCGCTCGGAGACTTCGATCTCCGAAAAACGGCCATAAGCGATAAGCCTGGTATCACGGTAGCGATCGCTTCCGGGGCGGCCCTGCTCAAATATGAACAGCCGATCGCCTTAAAGCCCCTCAAGGGTCCGGATAAAGGGATCGAAGAATTCTTTTTCGCTTTCCGCTTTCCGCTCGTTATTCTCGCCGTTTTGTTCCTTCCGCTGTTTTACTTTCTTCTCGAGCGGCTGTTCGGTCACACGCGCGCATTGTTTTCCTACACCTTCATAGCCTTGGGCCCGGTCACGCTCGGCATGACGAAGATCATAAACCCCGATGGCCTTCTGTGGATATTCGCGCCCCTTACGCTTCTTGCGTACCTCGTATTCCTCAAGCGAAAACGCCCGCAGTACCTCTTCTTGGCCGGCGTATTGCTCGGCCTCACCCTGCTTACGAAATATGTGGGAAACATCATCGTGGTCTTCATCTTCGGACTCATATTCCTTGAGTATATTTTCCGCAAAGAAACGCTCACCGAGGAAGAGTTCGCCCGCAGCCTTAAAAAATCCCTTACCGATTATATCGTTCTCATCCTCATCGCCCTTTCCACCTTTACGCTCCTGTACCCGGCGGTGTTCCTCAAACCCGAGAAGCTTCTCACCGCGACCATCTATTCGGAGGCATTTCTGTCCGTCGCTCCGATATTTCTCGGGATCATATTCTTCCTTCTGATAGACAACGCCGTGGCAAGGCTCGCTATCACCCGGCACATCCTGACATTCTTCCGGCGCCTGTCAGGATGGATCGCAGGCGCGATCGCGGGGATATTCCTCCTGGGCTCGCTCGCGGCTCTTGGAAACGCGTGGGGAGGCATGAAATGGTTCGATTTTATCACCCTCCTTAATTCGCCGAAATCGATCGGCCGGAATACGGATATTTTCGGCGTATTCGTTACGAATTTTTACTCCCTCCTCTTCGCCATCACGCCCGCCGCGCTCATCCTTCTTCTGCTCGGCAGTCTCTTCCTCTTTAAGAAATCGTTTCAGCAGACGGCAAGCGGGAAGATCTTCCTCTATCTGCTACTCCTCATCATCCTTTATTACGCGGGAGCGACCGTCAACGGCGTCGGATCGATAACCCGCTACCAGATAATCCTCTATCCTATCGCGGGGATTCTCGCGGGAATCGCCGGGGCCGAAGCGTTCTTCTACCTGCGGCACAAGCTTCCCTCATTCCGAAAGAAAGCGGCGCTTCCCTTTCTGCTCGTCTCCCTCGCGATCATGGGACTGTATACGCTTTTATCCACTCCCTATCCCTTGAGCTACGCCTCTTCCTTGCTTCCCGCGGCCTTTCATACCGATGTCAAAGACATGGGCAGCGGAAGCTATGAGACCGCCGAATTCCTGAATACCCTGCCCGATGCCAAGAACCTGACCGTCTGGACCGACAAATCAGGCGTCTGCAAGATCTTCGTCGGACGATGCAAGAGCAACTATGATTGGAGGAAATACCGCAAGGAAACATTCGACTATGTCGTCGTCTCTTCCGGCAGACAAAATAGGACGGAGGGACGCGTCATGACCGCGGTAGAAGATTTGAGAAGCGATGTGCTCCGATTCGATACCTACTACGGAAAACGAGACGACGCCATATGGGAACTCTTCATCAACGGACGTGAATCACAATACATCCAAGTGATTCCATTCACCAAATAGCGGACTATCGCCATGAAAGTCCCCACCTCAAAGGATAAGCCGCCGCGCGCGGCAGGCGCGGAAATCGCATTTCTTTACAGAAGGGTCTTCGATCGCGCTCCGGCGACCAGCGGGGCCCCGGCCGACACCACCGCTCCCAGCCAGGCGCCGGCCCCGGCCACCGCGCCTGCACCCGGAAGGCCGCGATGGTGCGGCCGCCCTGCTCGAGGGCGATCCGGTAGGGAAAGCGGCGGGCGGTGGTGCGCTCCAGGATCCAGGTGGCGGTCATCGGGGAATCATGCTGCGCGCTATACGTCCCGTCCAGCGGGGCTGTCTCACGCGGAGACGCATTCATGAGAAACACCCTCTGGTACCTCGCTGGTGCCGCCCTTCTTACAGGGTGCGAAGCCGCCGCTCGGCCGGTGGACGAATCCGGACTGGCCCAGGCGGTCACCGTCTCCCGAATCATTCCCGGCCTGGACCTGGGCAGCCTGGGTGGTCCTGGCACTCACTCCCAGGCCGCCGACATCAACAACTCCGGCGTCGTGGTGGGCGTCTCCCAGAATCGAGATGGATTCTCCCGCGCCTTTCGCTGGACCCGAAGTGGCGGCATGCAGGACCTCGGGACACTCCCCGGCAGTCCCCGAAGCGGCGCCACCCGTATCGTGGACAACGGCCAGATCCTGGGCTGGAGTGAGGTGGCCGAAGGGGCGGTGGTCCCGGTGCGGTGGAATGCCGCCGGCCGGATCGAACAACTCCAACTTCCCTGGCTGTCCGACACCGCATACAGCCACGAGATCGCCGACTTCAGCCAGCGGGGCGAGGTGGTGGGCTCAGCCACAGGCGACGCGATGCACGGCTGGTACTGGTCCCGGGCCACGGGGACGCTGGACCTGCGGGACGCGGTGCCGAGCTGCATGGAGAACTTCGCCTACGCCATCAACGCCCACGGCACGGTCACCGGCGCCGCCTGCAGCGGGCTCGGCTATCCCATGGCGTATACCTGGAACCTCGAGCGCGGCTACCAGTTCCTGGATATCGGGGAATTCCCCGCATCCGTCGCCTTCGGACTCGCGATCAGCGATGCCGGCACGGTGGGCGGCTTCATTGACGTCCGGCTCGCCGGCCCGCCCGCCCCCGCGAGCTGGCCCAGGGGCAAGGGACTCGTCCGGCTCCCCAACCTTCCCAACCAGCATCCCTGGGGGCAGGTCAACGGGGTGAACGATCGCGACATCGCGGTGGGGTTCAGCACAGATTCCACCGGAGCCTGGCAGGCGGTGGCGTGGCCCAATGCTAGGACCATCGTGCTGCTCCGGACCGCGGAACGTCAGGGCGGCTCGGCCACCGCCATCAACAACCGGGGCCAGATCGTCGGCTGGGGAGCGACTCCGGCAGGAGCGAGCCACGCGATGCTGTGGCAGGTGCCGGACTAGCACGCGGAGAAACGGTCCCGGGCTGGTGAAATGGGGTACGTCGTTCGTGGGGGCAAGGAGTAGTCTCACGCGGAGACGCGGAGAACTACATGCGCATTCTCCGGGTCTCCGCGTGAACCGGTAGATACTCTCACTCCGCCTTCCCCGGCGCTTCATTCCCGGCCTGCTACTCTTGTCTTCGTCTCAATCCGTCACTCCCGTGGCGGGGAGACTCCGCAGCGTGCCGAGTGGGGCCCCGCAGGGATGACGACCTGGCGGA
>CALMHZ010000040.1 GCA_937864125.1 uncultured bacterium | reverse complement strand
AACTCAAAATGACTTGAGCTCATAGCTGCGTCCGGCGATGCCGTGGGCACGCGCCCGGAATTGTGTATGAAAAATGAGAAAAAATGGTCACTGCAACTCGGTGGCCGTGAGCTTTGCATATCTACGGGAGTATATGCGGGGCAGGCGAATGGCGCCGTAACGGTGCGTTATGGCGATACGGTGGTGCTTGCCACCGCCGTCATGTCGAAGAAAGCGGGACCTTCAAGAGGATATTTCCCGCTCATGGTCGACTATGAGGAGCGATACTATGCCGCAGGGAAAATCAAGGGATCTCGGTTCATCAAGCGGGAAGGCCGCCCTTCGGATGCCGCCGTGCTTTCGGGGAGAGCGGTTGACCGGACCGTCCGCCCCTTGTTCAATGCCCGCATGCGAAACGAGGTGCAAGTCATTGCCACCACGCTTTCATTCGACGGGGAAAACGATCCGGATCTCGTGGCGATGATCGCCTCATCCGCGGCTCTCGCCATCTCCGATATCCCTTGGAATGGCCCTATTGGCGCCGTTCGGGTAGGGAAATCCGCTGCCGGATTCATCCTCAATCCACTGACGGAAGAGCGGGAAGACGAGGGGGCCGAACTTGATCTCCTTTTGTCGGGCACCAAGGACAAGATCAATATGATCGAAGCAGGCGCGAAGGAAATCACCGAAGCGGAAATGGCGGAAGCCTTCGTGTTCGGCTTTGAAAATGTCCAGAAAATAGCTTCGTTCATAGAAGATATCGCCAAGGAAGTCGGAAAGCCGAAGGTTTCGCCGTCACTCCTCGAGGGGCCCGCGGGATTCGATGAGGCTCTGAAGGATTTCCTTCGCACCACCGATCTTATCGAGGTATTGTTCGCCACCGTATCCAAAGAGGAGAAGGAAGCTTCGGTGAGGGAGATCGAGGAGAAGATGGCGGCTTTCATCGCGGAGAAGTATCCGGAAGAAGCCTCGAAACTCGGAGAAGTGGCGACGCTTATCATGGATGAATTTCAAGATGAGGCCCTCCACGAGAAAATACTCAAAGAAAAGACCCGTCCGGATGGACGAGGCGTCGATGAGATCCGCCCGATCTGGTGCGAGGTGGGAGTGCTTCCTCGGACGCATGGCACGGGCGTGTTCACCCGCGGGGAGACGCAGGCCTTGACCGTAACGACGCTTGGCCCCCCGGGAGCCGAGATGATCATCGACACCATGGAGACCGATGAGAAGAAGCGGTACATGCACTTCTATAACTTTCCGCCATACTCGGTCGGAGAGGTGCGGCCGATGCGCGGACCGGGACGCCGGGAAGTCGGGCACGGCGCCCTTGCGGAAAAGGCGCTTTTGCCGGTACTTCCTTCCAAGGAAGAGTTCCCTTACACCATCTTGCTTGTTTCCGAAGTGCTTTCGTCGAACGGCTCGTCGTCCATGGCATCGACTTGCGGATCCACGCTTTCTCTCATGGATGCCGGCGTGCCGATAAAAAAGCCGGTCGCGGGTGTCGCGATGGGCATCATCATGGGCAAAGACGGCGAGTATGAGGTGCTTTCCGATATCCAAGGACTTGAGGATCATTTCGGAGATATGGACTTCAAGGTAGCGGGGACCAAGGACGGGATTACCGCGATGCAGATGGATGTGAAAATCGACGGGCTGACTCCTGGCATCTTGGGGAAGGCCATTGCTCAGGCAAAAAACAGCCGCATGTTCATCTTGGGGAAAATGCTCGAAGTCATCAAGGAGCCGCGCGCGGAAATGTCTCCGTATGCCCCGAGAATCATCACTCTCCATATCAACCCGGAGAAAATCCGCGATGTCATCGGCCCGGGCGGCAAGATGATCAATCGGATCATCGATGAGACCGGGGTGGATATCGATATCGAGGATGACGGATCGGTGTTCATCACCTCCGCGGATGAAACCAGCTCCAAGGCAGCCGTGGAATGGATCAAAAATATCACTCGGGAAGTCGTGGTGGGCGAGCTTTTCCAGGGCCGTATCACCCGACTCATGAATTTTGGAGCGTTCGCGGAGATACTTCCGAACCAGGAGGGATTGATCCATATCTCCGAACTCGCCGATCACAGGGTCGAGCAGGTTGAGGATGTGGTCAAGGTAGGAGACATAGTGCCGGTTATCGTCAAGGAAATCGATGATCAGGGGCGCATCAATCTTTCGCACAAGGCGGCCAAGCGACGCCTTGAAGTCGAGGCTCATGTTCCGGAGGAGGCGTAACGAAAGCGGAAAGAAAAAGAAAAAGCCTGCGGCATTGGTCGCGGGCTTTTTTCGATTTGATGGAGTGTGGTATACTCCGAATATCAATCCATCAATCGTGAGAAAAATTGTATGAGTCTGTTGGATAAAATTTTGAAGCGCGACACCGCGGTAGCGACGAGCGCTATTCCCGATGATATATACAAGAGCGTGCATGTCATGCGTGATGATCTCAATAAAATCGAAGGGAAGCCTTCAGAGACGGCTGCCGCTTCCAGCGTTCCGGCTGTCGATGAACACCCGAATCATCCTTTTTTGAGTACGGGAAGCGCTGCGGCGACTCCGGTTGCGTCTCCTCCGCCCCAAGCGACGACGCCTTCGAAAAAATCACCCGTCGTCTGGAAAAAATTTCTCGTACCCGGCCTTATAGGGCTCGCGCTTATCATTGTAGGCGTGGGAATCTTTTTTTACTTCCGTACCTCCGCTCCACTAGAGAATCTTCCGCTTCCCGAAGTCCCGGTAAGCGAAGAGCCAGCTCCAGAAGTTTCGAGCGAATCTCTTTCGCCCGTCGCCTTTCCTTTTTCCTTGGATAAGCCAAATTACCTCGTTTTGGATCCTGAGTCCGATATGGCGACTCCTGAGGGAATAGTAGCGAAACTGAAAGAAACAGGCATGGCCGTAAAGGAAGCGCGGCCTTCGAAGCCCGTGGAGTTTCTTCTTCGGGATGGGAACAACAACCCTATAGCTTTTTCCCGATTCTCGTATCTTATGAGGCTTGGCATCAAAGAGGAGGTGCTTGCCTTGTTCGGAGAGCCGTTTTCCATTTATTTCGTGCCACAAGGCGAGGAAATTCGCATGACACTCGCTCTCGAAGTAAAGGACAAGGAGTCACTCGAGTCTTCACTCAAGCAGGAAGAGGAAAAGATTCCAGGATGGTTCGATCCGCTCCTGTATAAAGCGGAGGGAATCTCGGTGCCCGCCACCGTTTCGTTCCGGAGCGGGACATACGGAGCACTGGCCACCCGATTCGCCATTATCGATGAGCCGCGGCAGTATTCTTTCGATTACGCCTTCCTTGAAGGGTGGTGGATATTCGGGACGAGCAAAGATTCCTTCCGTGCCACCATCGATACCCTCATCCAAGGAGGTGCGAAACGAGAGGAAAAATAAAATATCGCACTTCT
Organism: uncultured bacterium; assembly: GCA_937864125.1. GTDB lineage: Bacteria > Patescibacteriota > Minisyncoccia > Moranbacterales > UBA1568 > JAGOTT01. The sequence continues at coordinate 1,913 of CALMHZ010000040.1, read as the reverse complement.
TTTTTATCCGTTTTTTGTAAAAAATTTTCAGTGGCGCGTGCAAGATGCCGACAGGTGCTTATACAAAGGAAGAGCGGGTGCGGATGATTGACCGGGGGTGATATTTCTGCTATACTTGATTTGTAAGTGCTCCTTGAAAATGATATTCGGGAAACGGAGAAAGATTTTTCGGCCTCAGTCATCACGATTGCGACTGAACATTCTTTCACTGTTCAAGTGCCAGAGGTAAACTCGACCTCGGCCGCCCTGTTCTGACCAGGGACCCAAAACAAACACAAAACGCCTTCGAAAAAATAATAGAGTCGAGGGAGTTGAAACAAAAATAAACAGAGAAATATTGTTCTTTTAATGCAAAGGCCAAGTGCCAGAGGATGGTGAAAGGAAAAAAGTCGATGCTACAAGCAGTCAGACAAGCACGGCGAATGAGTATGTCTACAAACTACATGCGGCCACATGGATTACTTGTGTCTTCCACCCGGAGACGCGGTAACCTCGCTACATGTTGGGACATGCAGTCGGGCGTTCCAGCCAAATATTTATATTATTGGGCGCAAGGAACGCCCGGCACCAACACTTTTTCAAAAGTGTCCCGGGAAACAACGCGAAAAGACCGCGAATACCTCAATAGGGTGTTTTTTTATTGCCAAACGAAAAGAAAGTTTGTTTTCATCTTCCGCCTCCGATATACTGGGGAGGTACCACTTTTTCCTTGCTATGTCATTTTTGAGGCGATTTCACTTGAATCATCCGGTGGGCGAGCGCGGCGAAGATGAAGCGGTCGATTTTTTGAAAAGGAACCATTTTACGATTCTCGAGCGGAATTGGAAGAATCGAGCGGGCCGTTCGATCGGTGAAATCGATATCATCGCGAAGGAGGGCGGGGATATAGTGTTCATTGAAGTGAAGACCCGAAGTTCGGCTGACTATGGCCAGCCTGAAGAATTTGTTGACCTGGCCAAAGCGAGGATGATTTTTGCGGCTGCCGAGGAATTTATTTTCAGCACCGATTGGCAAGGGCATGTGCGATTTGACGTGATTTCGGTAAAGCTAGGCACTCAGCCGGAGATCGTACATTTTGAGGATGCCATAAATTAATGTTCACTTAGCCGATGCAGCCATGTGCAAATTTGAGTTTCGAATCATTTGTGCATAGACCAATTGATTCATCGATTAATTATTCACCACCTTGTTGTTCCGGTAAATTTCCTTCCCTTTGTCGTTCCACTCTGCTTTTATATAAGGTCGGATGTTTTTATCGAACGGCTCTTTCGGATAGGCGATGATTTTTTTTCTGCGGTTATTAGGATAATACTCCGTCCAGTCGCCCACGCGTTTATCCCACCGGTATTCTCCGGAAACGGCCATTTTTCCATTTTCATAAAACCGGTAGTAGAAGCCGTCTTTTTCTCCGAACTCGATCGGGGTGATCTCTTTCATTTTTTTGCGTTCAGTCGGATCGTAGTAGCTTACCACCGATTCCTTCGGCCACCCTCTGAAATATTTTTCTTTGTCCTTCAGCACACTGTCGCGTTCATAGGTAAGCCAGCGGCCGTGTTTCGTGCCTTTGTAATAAATCCCTTCCTGGAGGATAACGTTATTTTGCGTTTTTTTATAGGGGCCATGCAGCAGTACTCCATTCTTAGGGTCAAATCCCTCCGGGCTGGTTCTTACAATTTCCTTTCGGGCATAGTTAAACCAATATACATCGCGAACAAATGTTAACGGTTTTTCAGGTTTCTTCAGGATATAAAAGATCTCGTAGGTAACCCGCTCGCCAAAGCCCTTACGCGTAAAACCTTTTCGGGTTTTGATACCGTAAAAAACTTTCTTCTTCGTCTTTTTCTTTTTCTTCTTGTCTACCGGCTCCTCCTTTTCATCAAAATCCAGGGTTACGGGAGTATCGATCGTAAAAC
>CALMHZ010000039.1 GCA_937864125.1 uncultured bacterium | reverse complement strand
AGTGTTCCCTGCGCCCCTTTTTGCTGCACAGGCCGTGGTCGATCCGGTGGGGGTGGTAAGGGGGCGAAAGCGTCTGGCAGGCGAGTTCGCGGTGGCGGAACTGGGGATCGCGATCGATGTCGCACCGAAGGGCTCCGCCTCGTTCGTGCTGAGCTTCACACCGCCGCCCAGGATGAGCGGGCTCGACAACCTCTTCGCCGATGCGGCGGAGGAGCTCCGGTATGCGGAGGAGCTCATTGGCGTCACGGCCGGCCTGCATGATGCCGCCTAAGCAGTGATATCGTCCATGAAAGTTCCCCGAGCGCTCGATCGCGATGACATCCATAGGCTCCTCGACGACGCAGATCATGGAAGTGTCCCTTTTCGGATCCTGGCAAATATCGCACAGCTCCTCTTCGGATATATGGAAACATCGGGAACAGAAAGAAAGCTGTTTCAATCCCTCGAGACTTTCGCTGAAAGACAGCAGTTTCCCGTCATCTTGCTTGAAGAGATAGAGTACGATCCTCTCCGCCATTTTCGGTCCGACTGAAGGAAGCGACGAAAAGTGCGATATGAGGTTTTGAAAAGATTTTGGATATTTCATAAGGCCGTATCGCGTCGTCATTATTCATGATAGTCGGAGTGGACTTTTTCCAAGTTTCGGAAAGTGGTGGAGTTCTCATCGAAATAAAGCGAGACTTTCCCCACGGGACCGTTGCGGTGTTTGGCCACGATGATATCCGCGATATTCTTGTTCGGGGTATCAGGCTTGACCCTATCCTCGCGGTAGAGGAAGAGGACCACATCCGCATCCTGTTCGATCGAACCCGATTCGCGCAGGTCGGAGAGTTTCGGCATCTGGTCCGGGCGCGATTCGACGGCGCGGGAAAGCTGCGAGAGGGCGATGACCGGAATATTGAGTTCCTTGGCGAGCTGCTTCAAGCCGCGGGATATCTCGGATATTTCCTGGACACGGTTTTCCCCGCCGCGGGATCGTCCTTCCATGAGCTGGAGATAGTCGATGATGATGAGGCCTAATTTATGCTCCGATTGAAGCCTCCGCGCCATGGTACGCATCTCCATGATGTTCGCCGATGAAGTATCGTCGATAAAGATAGGCGCCTCGGAGAGGATGCCGATAGCCTCGCCTATCTTCTGAAAATCATTCCCTTCGCCTTCGGTCTGGAGCTTTCCGGTGCGCAGCCGCCACAGATCGACGCCGGATTGCGCCGCGATCATGCGGTCGACAAGCTGGTCGGAGGACATTTCAAGGGAGAAGATGCCTACGGGAACCTTCGAGTGGATGCCGACTTGCCGGGCGATATCGAGCGCGAGGGTGGTCTTGCCGACGGAGGGTCGGGCGGCGAGTATGATAAGATCCGAATTCTGCAGCCCAGAGAGCATGTTGTCGAGATCCGTGTAGGTGGTCGCCACCCCTCGGAAGGAGTTGTCGCTTTTGTGGAGCTCGTCGATACGGTTGAACGCTGCTTCAAGAATGGAGCGGATAGGCACGAAATCTTGTTTGAGATATTTCTGACTGACGCCGAAGAGCCGCTGCTCGGCATCGTCGAGCACCTTCTGGACATCATCCTCCTCGTTGAACCCCATCTCCACGATTTCGGAAGCGGCGGTGATGAGCCGGCGAAGGAGGGACTTTTTCTGTACGACCTTGGCGTAGTGCGCCACATTGCTCGCCGAAGGAACGATATTGACGAGAGACGCGAGGTATCCGGAGCCGCCTACCGCATCGAGCTTGCCTTTTTCTTCGAGCTTGTTCGCGAGAGAGAGCACATCGATCGGGTCGCGGCCTTCGTAGAGCTCGAGCATCGCCTCGTAGATGAGGTTGTGATCGCCTTTATAAAAATCTCCGGGACGCACGAAGTCCGCCACTTTGATGATGGCGTCTTTGTCGAGCATCAAGGAGCCCAAGACCGATTGCTCGGCTTCGATATTGTGCGGGGGAACCCGGAGGTGTTCGGTATTCTTATTTGTCATATGAAGTGTGGTAAGTTGTATTTTATCATCCTTTCCGAGAAACGGAAACACTGGACAAATCGGAGAAAGTAGGGTATATTTGCGTGCCAGAAGTTTTTTACCAACCGAAAAAGGAGCCTCAAATGCTTAGTCAGCAGCAGATGTTTTCGCAGATCATCCGAATCCTCTCTACCGGAAAGAGTGCCGACGGGGAGATGAAAGATGTCTTGTTCGCGCCGAAGTTCCTGGTAGGATCCCTCGACAAGAACCAAGTTCGGGGGCTCATCCGCGCGTTACGCACTACGGACATCAAGATCGTTTCTTTTCCAAGTTGCGAGGGAGCGACCGAGCTCCCAAAAAAATTGGCCAAGCTCTTCGGTGGTGAGTGTTCGATAACTCCCATCAAGCGCAAGAAAGGAGAGAATGTCCTCTTCATATCTTCGGAGCTTTTCGCGCCGAGGTGGGCGAAGTATGATTGGGTGACAAAAAACGTGGAGTGTATCAAGTAGCCGTAAAAGCAGGTTCATAGCCGGAGAGCAATTCTCCGGTTTTATTTTTTCTTCAATTTCGATCCCTCCGGAGTATCCTCCGTTACCCATCCGATCGAAAGAAGCTTGTCGCGAAGCTCATCCGAACGGGCGAAATTTTTTTCTTGTCGGGCTGCCTCTCGGGCAGCAGCCAGCACCTGCACTTCTTTTGGAATGGACACTTTCACGGTCTTCAGGCCGAAAAGGAGAAGGGCTTCCTTGAGAAAAGCGATCGCCTGGCGAGCATCGAAGAGCTCTTTGCGGTCAAGGCTTCCATTGGTAAGGCGTACGAATTCAAGAAGGGCCGCAAGGGCGAGCGGAGTATTGAGGTCATCGCGGAGGGCCGCAAGCCAGGTTTCTCGGATTGGAGAGGCGAGGTCGGGACCGGTCATGGGAGGAGCGCTTTCAAGGCGATGGACGAGAGCGAAAAGCGTTTCTCGATTTTTTTTCGCCTGTGCGATCGCGTCCCAGGTGAAGTTCATCTGGCTCCGATAGTGGGCTGAGAGAAAGAGGAGGCGGAGGTCCATGGGAGAGTAGCCCTTTTCCACGATATCTTCAATCGTATAAAAATTCCCCTGGGATTTCGACATCTTTTCGCCGTCGATTTTCAGATGGCGATTGTGGAGCCAGTATCGGACGAAGGGCTTGCCCGTCGTGCATTCGCTCTGGGCGATTTCCGCTTCATGATGAGGGAATATATTGTCTTCGCCTCCGGTATGGATGTCGAGCGTGTCGCCCAAGTATTCCAGGCTCATCGCCGAGCACTCGATGTGCCAGCCGGGGTATCCTTCGCTCCACGGCGAAGGCCAGCGCATGGTGTGCTCAGCGGGCGCCTTGAGCCAGAGGGCGAAATCCCACGGGTTCTTTTTGTCGGGATGCGCCTCGAGTCTCGCGCCGACCTTGAGGTTTTCGAGCGTGTTCCCGGAAAGCTTCCCATAGGAGGGAAAGCTCGTGACATCGAAAAAGACGTTCCCATTCACGGTGTAGGCGCAGCCCTTTCGTATGAGATCTTCGATCATCCGTATCATATGCGGGATATGGGCGGTGGCAGCGGGGTAGAAATGAGCGGGTATGATATTTATCGCCTCTTCCGCCCTATGGAAGTAGTCCTCGTAAAAGGCGGCTATCTCCGCGGGGGATTTTTGCTCCGCCCGGGCCTTTTTTTCGAGCTTGTCTTCTCCCGAGTCCCCCTGGGCGATAGCGTCATCGGTCATGTGTCCCACATCGGTTATATTGCGGATGAGTCGAACTTCGTATCCTTCGTGTTCAAGCAGCCGCCGCAGCGTGTCCGAGAACACGTAGGCGCGCAGATTGCCGATGTGGATATAGTCGTACACGGTGGGACCGCACGCGTACATGCCGACTTTTCCGGGGTGAAGCGGTTCAAAAGCTTCTTTCCTCTTGGCGAGAGTGTTGTAGATGGTGAGCATAGAACTGGTGCGGGTAAGTCTTGGATGAGAATATAATGAGAGTACTACAAAAAAAGAACGCCGTGAAGCGTTTTTTGTGAACAGACGGTTTTTGAAAAACTTTTTAAAACCACTGCTTCCATTTGAACAAGGTGACCGTCACCAAGGCGATCACGATCATGAGACCGAAATGTATCCAAAACGCGTTCGGGTGGGAGCCGAAGGGGATCGAGGCGCTCATCGCGAGCATGTTCGTATACACGGTCATGGGGAGGAGGACCGCAGAAAATATGGTCAGGACCTTCATGGTCATGTCGAGCTTGTTCGAGAGGAGGGAATTGTTCGTCGCTTCGAGCGCTTCGACGGTCTCCTTCGCGCTTTCGAGGATGTTCCAGATGCGGATATTCGTACCGATCAGATCCTGGAAATAGACTTTGAGCGGTGAGGGAATAAGCGGGTGGTCTTTCTGCGAAAACGAATCGAGGATGGATCGCTGCGGCTTGAGCGTCCGGCGGAAATTGAGGATATCGCGTTTGACGATGGAAATCTCGAGCACCATCTCTTTTTCGTGCTCGGAGAAGACCTGGGTCTCGATATAGTCGAGATTGCGGGTGATATGGTTGAGTTTCGGAAAGCAGGAGTTGAGAAGGATCTCGAGGATATGGTAGAGCAAGTCGGCGGGAGTTTTACCGAAGTATATCCTTCGCTTTCCTTCGCTTTTGCTCAGTTCTTCGAAAAAATGCTCCACTTGGTAGATATCGTGTCGATGCGAGGTGATGAGGTAATCCTTGGTAAGGATTATATCGAGTTCGCCCGGATAGGTCGTGCGGAGCTTGGTATCGAAAAGCGGGATGTGGACGGAGAGGAACAGGCAGCCCTCATATTCCACTACCTTGGGCTGATAGGTCGGCGTGACGAGTTCCTCGATAGCCAGAGGATGGATGTTGAAGTTTTCCTGGAGAAAGGTGATGTCGCTTTGCGTGGGATCGTGGAAGTCGATCCAGGTGAACCTGTCTTCTTTGATGATATTCATACGAGGAGCTTTTTCTTTTTTCTTTAGAAGGATTATAGCATACCGTCTCGTTGACAGAAAGAGGGAAACGCCCTACGGTATTCGTATGCTCAAACGAATCACGCTCTTCATGCTCTTCCTCTATCAGAAGACTTTTTCTTTTGATCATGGAATCATCGGCCGGGTGACGGGGCAGAAATTCTGCCGGTTTTATCCGAGCTGCAGCCAGTATACCTACGAAGCGATCGATCGTTTCGGTGTCTTGAAAGGAGTGATGCTCGGCGTGAGGCGGATAAGCAAGTGCCATCCGTGGCATGAGGGAGGGTATGATCCGCTGGTAGAAAGAGAGACAGGGAAAAATCAAGGAATTTCGAATCCGGAAGATTAGTTAATCACCCTAGATTGAGCTAACATTTGGCAATGTTATTGTATCAAGAGGCTATTGACAAATATGGAGTTTAGATGTATGATATTTTTTACGGTTCCTTGATAAAATTTCGATTGGTCATAGCGAAAAGTGGCTAATATAAGGACATTGTCCGTTCCTCGCTATGACCACACCGGACATGGTTCCTCCTCGGATGAGAGGAAGATTAAAGGGCAGATTAGCCCTAGGAGATGCAATCATGAGTAAAGAATTCGCAATCGCAGATGTGATGCCGGGCAAGCTGAACGCATTGGTGAAAAATATCATGCAACAGACCGGGACAGGTGATCCTAATGAGGCTGTTCGTCTGGTTAATTCAGGCGAATGGATACTTTCAAAACCGACCCGGTCGTGGCACGAGGAAAATGACATTGTCTATCTTCCGCCATTCACTACTGAGGGCACGACGGGCGAGGACTGGATTTACCGGCTCAAAAGTAATGGTTTCCATGTAGGAGACGATGCCCAACAAATGCTTCTCTCACCTTTTTTCAGGCCGAGTAAACCAGGGACAGTAATTGAGAGCGTTATTCTCAAGAGCAAGCTTTTCCACGACGACGATCACCGGACCATGACGAATATCTACGGATATGCGAGAAGAGCTTTCCTGGGGCCCAACAAGCGTAAGCTCATGCTACCGAACGCCGAACTGGCCTGCCTTATCCGTTTGAATTTTACTGGTGAGGAGATTGAAGCGATGGGTATGGGGTACATAATTACTGTACACGAACCCATTCCGAATTCCCACAACACACCTTATTTTCTTGGCGTGGATAGTTCGGGTGTTGATGGCGGTAACAGGCTCAACCACAGATGTGCTAGCCCTGGTCTCCCCTGGGGTGGTTCCGGCGGATTCGCGTTCGAATTATCGTAAGTCAGTTCGGAACCTTCAGACCTTCGGGATTGATCAAGATTTCGGTTTCTTCGGATGTATAGCCTCTAGCCCTGTTTCGGAGAATCGGAACAGGGCTACATTTTTCCCCTCAAAAGCCACGAAAATTCGCGGCTTTTTTTCTTGATTTTTCTTATTAGCACTCACACTTGACGAGTGCTAAATAGTTTTTTATACTAGAGCTATGAATACGAGACAGAAAAATATCCTGGCCGGTGTGGTAGAGCTCTATACGAGAACGGCGGTGCCTGTCGGGTCGCGCGCGCTTCTTGACGAGGGGCAGTTCGATGTGAGCCCGGCCACCATACGGAGCGATATGGCAGCCCTCGAAGCGGAGGGGTACCTCTATCAGCCTCACACGAGCGCGGGCCGTATCCCGACCGATCTCGGGTATCGGTTCTATGTCGAGGAGATCATGTCCGATGAAGAGCTTTCCTTGAAGGATCAGAAGAAGCTCAAGCATGAGCTCCTGACGCTCCAGGCCAAGCACGCGCGTCTTTCCCGCAGCACGGCGAAGCTTCTTTCCACGCTCTCGGGCAACCTTGCCGTCATGGGGATGATAGGAAAAGACGAGTTGCATGATTTCGGGATGAAGGAGCTTCTCGAAAAGCCGGAGTTCCGGGAATTGGATGATTTTTGTCGGGTGGTAGAGGCGCTTGACTCGCTCGATGAACGGTTTGACAGCATACTCGCGAAGCTTCGGGATGGAGAGACGCATATCTTCATCGGCGAGGAAAACCCCGTGAAAGGAATAGGAAACTGCTCGATGGTGGTGACACCGTATGAAAGCGAGGAAGGAAGGGGCATTATCGCCATCATAGGACCGAAGCGGATGGAGTACGCCAAAAACAAGTCGCTTCTCGAGCATATGCGAAAGCTTCTCGGGACATCGCTTGTAGTAATAGTGGTGGTGGGACTGTAAAAATATAAATCTTTTCCCTTTAGTATGAAAAAAGAACCGATAGCGAAAAAATTTGAAGTATCGCAGAAGGCCGTGCTCTATGACAAGGCTACCAGGAAGTTTTTGCTTGCGAAGTACGCGCCGCCGTATGAGCCGGCGTGGTCGTTTGTCGGGGGAAGGGTCGATGAGGGCGAGACGGACTTGCTCGGATCCTTGGAACGGGAGATTGTCGAAGAGGTGGGGAATATACGCTACCAGGTAGCGGGCCCGATCGACGCGGAGCTCGGAGAACGGATCCGATTGGGGTATCTCGTGCTCTACGAAGGAGGGGATATTGTCTTGAGCGCGGAGCATTCCGAATACGCGTGGTTCACTGCTCAAGAAATCGAGAATCACGAGGATATGCGACCCGAGATAAAGCAGTTTGTATTAGCCGCGCAAAAAAGATTGAAGGAAGGGGAATATCTGGAGGATTTGAAACGCTTGCAGGCAGATTTTGAGAACTACAAAAAGCGCCAGGTCGAATCCCAAAAGGAGCTTGGCGGGTATCTCATAGAAAAGCTTCTTCTCGACATCATTCCGGTCCTCGACAACTTCCAGATGTCGACGAATCATGTGCCTGAGGAAGATAAAGAGACTCCATGGGTCATGGGCATCCGGTATATCGAAAAGCAGCTCGAAGACGCGTTGCGCGGGCATGGAGTCGAGGTTTTGCCCGTAAAGGAGGGCGACCGATTCGATCCCCATCTCCACGAGGCGATAGAAAGCAAGGAAGAATCTTCGGAGAAGCCAGGAAAAGAGGAAGAAGAAGAAACAGGACAGGACGAAAGACGAGAAGTGGTAGCAAAAGTGCTCCAGAACGGATACAAAGTGGGTGATCGCGTTGTCCGTCCTGCCAAGGTAGTAGTTTCTTCATAAAAATAACGATATCTAAATTCGTCTAGAAAGGAGGTGAGTGATATGCGAAACATTATTTCTCTTGAACCGTTCTTTCCGGCGCTCCGCGATTTCGATCGCCTGATGAGCGAGGGAGTGGCAACCGGTGATTTTGTTCCCGCGGTGGATATCTACCAGGACAAGGACAATCTCATCGTGGAGATGTCGGCTCCAAGAATCGATCCGGAAAAGATCGAGATTTCGGTAGAACACGATGTCCTGACGATCGCGGGCCACACGGAATCCAAACAGGAAGTGAGGCGTGAGGACTATTATCGCAAGGAAGTGCGTGAAGGGAACTTCTCCCGATCGCTCATCCTCCCCATGCCGGTAATGGGAGATCAGGCCGAAGCGACCTATGAGAAGGGGCTGCTCCGAGTGGTCCTTCCAAAGCGGGAAGAAGTGAAGCCGAAGCGGATCGCGGTCAAAGTCAATCCGAATGCTTCCAAGGACAAGGAAGTGAGCGTCGAGAAGTAGGCTCACGCTCCGTGCGAGAGCGAGGAAAAAGTTTCTTCGCTCCGCTCGGGGTAAGAGCCCGAAAGTATCATTCCGTCGTAATAAAATTAAGCACACATATATGGCAAAAATATTGGGAATCGATCTCGGGACGACCAACTCGGCGATGGCTATCGTCGAAGGGGGAAGTCCCTCGATCATCGAGAACAAAGAGGGGAATCGGACGACTCCGAGCATGGTAGCGGTGTCCAAGACCGGAGAGAGACTGGTCGGACTTCTGGCGAAGCGACAATCGGTCACCAATCCGGAGAACACCTTGTTTTCCATCAAGCGGCTGATCGGACGACACTTCAACGACGAGGAGGTGAAGCGCGATATGAAGACGCTTCCGTATAAGATCGTGCAGGCCGGGGAAGGGACCAAGGTCGTCATGGGCGCGAAGGAGTACACGCCGCAGGAAATCTCCGCGATGATCCTGGGGAAATTGAAGGCGGATGCGGAAGAGCGCTTGGGCGAGAAGATCACCGAGGCCGTGATCACGGTGCCCGCCTATTTCAATGACAGCCAGCGCCAGGCGACCAAGGAGGCCGGCGAAATAGCGGGGCA
>CALMHZ010000038.1 GCA_937864125.1 uncultured bacterium | reverse complement strand
CGGGATGTTCTGCAGGTTCGGATCGATGGAAGAAAGCCTCCCTGTCGCAGCCACCGCCTGCTGATACGTCGTGTGCAAGCGGGACTCGCTATCGACGAGGTGAGGGAAGGCGTCGAGGTAGGTCGTCTTCAGCTTAAAAAGCTCGCGCGACTCCTCGATAAGGGAGACGATCGGGTACGCCTTCAGTTTTTCAAGTTCCGGCGAGGCGGTAGAGAATCCTGTCTTCGTCTTCTTGATCCCCTGCGTCGGGATATTGAGATCCGTAAACAATATTTCCGCCAACTGCTTCGGAGAGTTCACATTGAATTCCCGCCCCGCGAGCATATAGATCTTCTGTTCGAGCGTCGAAAGTTCGAGACGGAGCTTCTCCGAAAGCTCGGAGAATTTTTCCGTATTGAGCCGTATGCCCTCTTTCTCCATCGAGGCGAGAATCGGAATGAGCGGCATCTCGATCTCCGCGAACAGCCGCTCGATATTCCACTCACCGCTTTGCTCTTTCGAGATCGAAGCCAAGCCCTCTTTCAAGCGAACCGCAAGCTCGAAAAGCGCCCGAGCCGGAGTCGAAAGCATCTCTTCGCCAAGCTCGGCGATGACCAGATGATCGAACTCGATCCGTGTCCCCGCCTGGAGGAGGTAGGCTGCGATCATCGCATCGAATCCGATACCGCAAAGCGCGATCCCTTCTTTCTGCAGGATATGCGCCGACGCCTTCGCGTCATAAAAAATATTTTTCTGTCCCTCGTTTTCAAAAAAAACCTTGAGCGGCAGCTTCGTCTCGTCGTTCCACTCGATGCGGGCCGCGCACTTCTCATTTGCAAGGTCCACCGTGGCGATACCCGCGCCGCCGAAGAGCGACGCCTCGCCCATGGTTATCCATACGGCCGTATCCTGCGTGCAAGAACCGAGGATTTTCTCCGCTTCCGCGGCTGTTTTCAGGATTTTTGGCTTCGATATTTTTGTCGCGGATTTCTTTTCTTTTCCCGCTGCTTCGGAACCGTCCTCGGCCTTCGTGATCCTTTTGAGCAGGCTCCAGAACTCGAATCCCCGGAACATCGCGGCCACTTTCTCGACATCGTATTCCTTGGCAACGCAATCGGCCGATGCGAACAAGACGGGAACGCTCGTCCGAATCGTCCCCAGGTCCTGGGACAAGAACGCCTTCTCTTTGCTTGCCTCGAGTTTTTTCCGGACCGATTCCTTGATGGACGGAAGAGAGGCGTAGATATTTTCGAGCGTGCCGTATTCCTTGAGGAGGTCGGTCGCCGTCTTGGCCCCTACACCCGCGACCCCGGGGATATTGTCCGACGCATCGCCCGCAAGCCCCTTGTAGGCCGGCACCGCCTCGGGAGGGAATCCGTATTTCTCGATCACCGCCTCCCGATCATAGAGCACGAGGTCCTTGAGCCCCTTCCGTATCGAGAACACCTTTACGAGCGGCGAGACGAGCTGCAGGGTATCGTTGTCTCCGGTCACGATGATGGTCTCGATGCCCTCCTGCTCCGCCTGCCGCGCGATCGTCCCCACACAGTCATCCGCCTCGAATCCCGCCTGCTCATAGATCGGGATATTGAACGCCGTCACCAGCTCCTTGATGACCGGGATCTGCGCGTAGAGATCGTCCGGAGCCTTGGTGCGGGTCGCCTTGTACTCGACATAGAGGTCGTCGCGAAAAGTCCCCCCGGGAAGATCGAACGACGCCGCGATATAATCCGGCTTGAACTTGTCGAGCACGGAAAGAAGCGTCATCGCGAAACCGTACACCGCCCCGACCGGCGCGCCGCCTTTGGTCATAAGGGGCGGAAGGGCATGGTACGCGCGATGCACGAGGGCGTTGCCATCGAGCAGAATCAGTTTTTTTGGCTTGTCTTTCATGGTTTCAGTATACCTCTTTTCCTCCGGGAGTGGAAAGTCAACGGAAATTCGGATTATGTATGCTGTCTGGCAATTTTTTTGTCCCATATTTTTCCAATACCTGGACATGTTCCCCTTCAGTCTTTCTCCAAATGAGATCAAAAAGGGCATCAAAGGTGTCTTTAATGGCTTTGTTCTCGATGATGGTCGTGATGAGCATTGAAGGGAAATCCGTTATCGCTACTTTGTTCCCATAAAGCGCGATCTGCGCGGGTAGTTTTATTTTTTCATCGGTAATGAAGCGCGGGTTAATCGTAGTCTTGTTTTGCTGGTAGGCCATGGCGTAGTCAACGGCCTTGGGCGTGATATGCGTCAATACTTGCGCCTCGATATCCTTTTCGATTTGAAGCTCTATCTGCCGTTCAACGAGATCGGAAACTTTTTTATCGGTGTGGTCGTAAAAGGACCGTATCAGCCTGAAATGATCGCATTTCTCATTGATTTCCTTGTAAACAAGCTTCAGTCCCTCCAGTCCGTCATAGTTACGCACCCCTGGCTTGCCGGTCGCCAAGACGAAATGGGATGCGAGCTCGCCGATATGACTGGAAAAAAGCACCTCGGCATCTCGAGCCCTTCTCAGTCGTTCTTCAACGAGGGAACGCATGTTTTCTGGGTGTTTCGGGAAAAAACAATCCGGTTTCCCGATTTCCGTGAGACGCTCCACAATGCCGAGTTCCTCAAGCTCCTCAAGCGCCTTATAAATCAATCCTCGTTTTATGGTAGCCTTTTTGGCCAATTCTCCCGCCCTCTGTTTGCCGGCATCAAGCAGAATCCCATACACTTCGGCCTGGGAGCCGCTCAGTCCAAACTGCGACAAGACATCCTTTTTCATGTATTCATACTACATCATATTTTCATTATTGTCAATATATTTTGACAATAATTCATGTTAAAAATACCAAATTTTTATCTTTTTAATAATTATTACTATAGTATGTGTTATTATATATTGACAATATCTTATTTTTTTGCTATACTACGCCGTTACGATGAAGGATCAAAAAGATAGCATCGTAACCCGTACCTTGAAAGAAGTCGTTGGAAGCATGGTATGCCTCGCGATTTCCAGTCCTGAGTCTGCGAACGGTTCGCAAATTCTCAAACTGGAAAAAGGAGAAACGCCATGATGAAAGTAACCAACGCCTTCTCCCTGAACATGCTGGCCTCGCTCACGGGGTCGGTCACGTTCAGGGAAATGTCCCTCGAAGAGGCCCGCAAGCTCCTCGAGGGAGGGCTTGAGTCGTCGGTCGGCCATGCCGACACCGCTGCCGTCTACGCGGATGTGCTCGGGATGGAAATCCCGGCTGTCCGCTCGACGGTGTCCCTTCAAAAGGGGGACACGGTGGTCATCGGCCAGTACCGCGGACCACGGATGCCGGAGGGGACGAAACATCTCCCCGAAGGCGCCACGATCCAGTGGGTACTCTTGACCGTCGGTTGACGAAACCCGTGCCATTCGGCGCGTGAGTGGGGATTCCTGCGAAACCATAAGCAGGAGCGAGACCACATGAGCAATCGAAGCGGAGAAGACTGTAACACCGGTCTTCTCCTCTCCATTGAAATCTCAATCGGATGATTGAAATTTCATAGAGACAGGCAGTCAGCGAAATATTTCGCGCCCGCGCCTCGGGAACAGGGGCTAGGAGATGGAAATGTCGTATCATGTGTCCTTTGATGTAACACCCTCGATTCGCGCGGGCGCGGTCGGCATCACAGCTCCGGTCTTCGGGGCACCCGACAGCGACTATGCCGATGAGTATCTTGGCGAAGAGACTTGTCGCTGGAAACTCGGGGATGTGATGTGTTCCGGAAGCGAGTATTTCATCTTCATGCAAGGTGATTTCGCGAAGTCGGGATTCGGGAGTGTCGAAGAAACGACCCAAGAGGATCTCGATCGGTGGCAAGCATACGCGAGATCGGTCGGCAGGCCGGAATTCGCTGATTTTCTGGCCAAACTGAAACCAGAAGAGATACACGCATCCTGGTAAGTGTTCGGAGAAACCACGCAGGTTTCTCCGCTTTATTCAGCCCACACCGCAATGCGGGCTGATAGAGTCACCGCGACGCCTTGTCGCATCTGCGCCAAGGGAAATGGTTCCCGAAGTTCTTTAGGAAAG
>CALMHZ010000037.1 GCA_937864125.1 uncultured bacterium | reverse complement strand
AATATTCCCTATGAGAAGGCGCTTGAGGCTTTTGAGTTTTCCGCGCGCATACCGGTAGAAATTTCTCTGCCGACCGTGATCGAGGTCCCCGTCCCGGTTCAGAATTTTCGGAAAAAGGAATTCGTGATATTTGAGGAAACGACCAAAGAATTCCAACCCGCGATCTTCGGTGAGCGCGTGAAAAAGCCGTCGGTCTCAATCGCGGTTTCCGCAAGTCCCGCGGGGACAGGGGATGCGAGGGCGCTCTCGGATGGGCAGGAGAGTTTTGTCGCGTTTCCGGTGCTCCTTGATCAAGATAAAAATAGCGTATCGCTTGATGTGACTACCAGCCAGCCGCTTGTGGCGTCCGGATTCTTCCTTGACCTTGAACCTTTCGTGGCACTGCCGAATACGGTAGAGGTGCATGCTATCGACGGAGAGAAGGAGCGCGTCATACTTGCCAAGAGCGCGGTATCCGGTCCGTCTCTTAGGTTTCCAAAAACGACCAGCTCTCATTATCGACTTCGCTTCGAGTACAGCCAGCCGCTCCGCGTCCGAGAAGTATCATTTTTCAATGAAGAGTCGCCACAGATCGATGGAGGGTATATTCGTTTTCTCGCGCGGCCCGGCGAACGGTACAGCATGTACTTTGGGGCTGATCGCGTTACCCATGCTCCCACCGGCGAGCAGTCAGATCTCTTCGATAATCGCGATGTGAAGAAGATGGAAAATATTGTCATCCTGGAGAAAAACCCTCTTTTCGTCCCGGCGGATACGGATGGTGATGGAGTGAGGGATATGCTCGATAATTGCGTGAGTGAAGCTAACACGGAGCAACGGGATGAGAACGGTAACGGCCGAGGAGACGCCTGTGACGATTACGATAAAGACGAAGTCATTAACGGCAAAGACAACTGTCCATCGCACCCTAACCGGAATCAGTTGGATGCGGATGCGGATGGCAAGGGGGATGCGTGCGATAAAGAGGAGAGCCGCATCACCGAAAGTAAGCCTTGGCTTCCTTGGGCGTCGATCGGCCTTGGCACTGCTGTTATAGTGGGGCTTTTCCTTGCCGCTTATCGCAGCGGGCATGATGCCTGATCGCGCGGCCCCGTATCGGAGAAAGATTTTGCGCGTGCTGGAAGAGTGGAGCCCGCTGTTTGCCGGCTATCACATCTACTATCCGAGCC
>CALMHZ010000036.1 GCA_937864125.1 uncultured bacterium | reverse complement strand
ATCAGCAAGGGCAATATCGAGATCGCCAACATCTCCACGCCCTGACGCGAGCCTGGCTGGCAGGCATCGTCGGCCGCCGCCCGTCGCGTATCCACGCTAGCCGGGCCAAGTGCCGGCCACTGCGCATTACGACTACGCTGTGAGCGCCTCGCCCTCCGCGTCGAACAGGTGCAGGCGGCGCTCGTTGAAGGTGGTCTGCAGGGCCTCGCCGACATCTACAGCCACGTCCGGGCTGACGCGGGCCTTGAGATGCTGACCGGCGACCTCGAGTGTTAGGAAGAGGTCGGAACCGAGCGGCTCCTGGATATAGACGCGGGCAGGGAGGGCGCCTGGTCCCCCGCCGGTGGTCAGCGCGACGTCCTCCGGTCTGATGCCCATTATGGCGTTGCGCGTGGGCGACTTCGAGAAGCTGCGCCACCTCGAGCCGCGGGATGCGCTCCGTCACGATGACGATGAGCTTGATGCCGTTCTCGATGCGATCGGTCTCGACCTTGAGCATCTCCTCCGATCCCGCGACCCTCACTCCTGCCTCTTCAAGCTCGCCGTAAAGCCGCTCAAGCGCATCAAGATCCGTCTCGACATCCGGCAGAATATGAATGATCTCATCCTCCGTCACGAATCCACGCTGCTTCCCGCGGGTGATGAGTTCAATGAAAGCGCTCTCCTGTTTTTCACCCTTGGCCTCGATTTTCTCTTTTTTCCCTTTTGAAACTGGTTTCTTTTCGGTCGTTTTTTTAGCCGAGCCCTTCTTTAAAAGGGTTTTTTTGGGTCGCGCTCCTCGTGTGCTTTTTTTATGAGAAACTTCTTTCGCGGCTTTCTTTGAAGGCGCGGCGGGCTTCTTGATGACTTTTTTCAATTTTTTTACAGGCTGTTTTGCGGCACTTTTCTTCTTGTTCTTAGGGGCTACTTTTTTCTTGGAGACAACCTTCCCCTTCACCGCACCCTTTTTGAGAGAGGTCTTTTTTTGCATCCCTACCTTGGTCTTTTTCTGAAACGGCTTTTTCTTCATAATTATGTTATAAAATTTGATATGAAATCCGCGCCCTCCACCACCCCAATCAAAAAAATAAAAGAATCACTCCCACTCTCGCCGCTCCCCTATGCCATGCCGCCACCCGATGAATTTACATACCTTGTGAAAGTTCCAAGAATCGCTCCATCAGCTTCTGCTCTTTTGATTTATCCCCGATTTTTCGTGCTTCCGTGAGCAGACGCGCGATATTTTCACGCTCATCTTTCCGCAGTTCTATCGCAATATCTCGCATGAGGCCGTGAAATACCTCCAGCCTTCGCTCCGTTCGATCAAAATCATTCTCAAGCTCCGACCCCTGGAAAAGCTTTTCCGCCTCGAACATAAGCGCCGCCGCTCTTTTCTTCCCCTCTTCCGTATGTATATTAGAAAATCCCCCGTTATTGTTCGTATCTAAAATAAACGCAAACAACGGTTCTTTTTCCAAAAAAACTCTTGTGCTTTCTTCTATATTCAGTTTTTCTCGCAATGTTTCATCCAAAAAAAGGAGGCCGACTATCCCGTCCCGCAAGATACTGGCTCTATGCGGGGAAAAGTTGATTTGTTCATGGGGTTTTGAAGTGCCCGCTTCTTCCCGAGGAACGATTTCTCGCCTTTCCACAGATTGCCTCTGTAATACATCGGAAAGCACCTTTTCTTGCACCCCCAGCCGATCCGCCAGCTCTTTTCGCCAGTGCGCGTGCTCGATGCGGTTTTTCATCGCAAAAAGAAGCGGGGCGAACCCTTCGGCTATCTGCCGCTTCCCTTCGGAAGTCGAGCCATCATACGAGGAGCAGAGCTTATTCAAAAAATACTCCGCGACAGGGGTCGCCTTGGCTACGACATCGAGCAAAAGTTTCGGATTGTCCCGGGCGGCGTCGGCGGCATCTTTTCCCTCAGGCAAGGCGATAATCGAGACTTCTATTTCCTTTTCCAGCGCGAGAAGCGAGCTCTTCCAGGATGCGGACTGCCCCGCGCTATCCATATCAAAAAAAAGCCTTATCCCTTTCCCATAGCGCTTGAGGATATCAAGCTGTTCGGGAGTGAGCGCGGTACCGGAAACGGCGATAGCATTCCGAATGCCGGCTTGATGGCACGCGATGACATCCATATTCCCCTCGACGAGGACCGAAAAACCCTCTTCCTTGATGCCTTGTTTTGCCTGATATATTCCATATAAAGCCCGACTCTTGTGATAAAGAGGGGTCTCGGGAGTATTGATATACTTCGCCTGGGTCTCATCGCCTCCCGGGGCCACGCGAGCCGAATATCCGATCACCCGTCCGACAATATCATATATGGGGAACATGATGCGATCGCGGAACCGATCGTAGAACCCTCCTCCATCTTTTTTGATGATAAGTCCGACCTTTTCAATTTCCTCTTCGCGATATCCGCGACTCCCCAGAAAATCCAACAGATGCCGCCATCCGGCAGGCGCGTACCCGAGGCGAAAGGCACGCATGCTCTCATCCGTAAGCCCCCTTTCCCGAAGATACGGGAGCGAACGCTTCTTCCCCTCGCCCTCCCACAGCTGTGTTT
>CALMHZ010000035.1 GCA_937864125.1 uncultured bacterium | reverse complement strand
GCGAAGGTGATGAGGTTGCGGAAAAGAGTCTCGTGGAAATTGGAAATACGAACCTATGAAAACAGTCGTGATACTGGGCGCAAGCGATAAGCCGGAACGCTACTCGAACAAAGTGCTCTTGCTTCTGGTGAAGCAAGGGTATGCCGTGGTGCCTGTGCATCCCACACTCGATACCATTTCGGGCATTCCGGTCGCGCGCGAGCTTTCAGCCGTGACGCCGGGGCCCGATGTGTTGACCGTATATGTGAACCCGGAGCGGAGCACGAGTCTTATGGCGGAGATTATAGCTCTCGCTCCGACCGTGGCCATTTTCAACCCCGGAACGGAAAATGAGATCCTGGAAAGCGCATTGATCGAGGGTGGGACGCGAGTGATACGCGCCTGCTCGCTTGTTCTTCTGACAACAGGGAGATTTGGAAGCGTCATCGCATTGAAACCGGCAGACAGTATAAAGTAGCAAGGAAGTGGGACATCATGTGAATGAGCCGAGTTCGAGGGAGACTTCGGGATTTTTAGGGTACGCGGAAAATATCATGATAATCATTTTCCTCTCGTTCAAATCCTCTATGCCCACGACGAATACGCTCTTTATTCATGGTGGCGTTTTCATGAATTTTTTGTGGAAAGAATAAAAACAGTATTTTTTTGTATTACTTTTAAGTAGAAATTGAAAAAGCTTGACAAAGTAAATAAAATATGATAAAAAACTAGGTTATCTTTTGGCCGCCCAATCATATGTGGCTTATTTTGGAGCCAAATGGTATCCTTGAAAAAGAATGAAGAGAATTTAATAGTGCTTGTTAAAGAAAAGTATACAAAAAAAGAAAGAGCTTTTTTATTTTTGAGATCGGTATTCATGCATCCATAGGGTCATAAAAAACACCTCGATGGAAGATCGAGGTGATAAGGTGGGCGAAATATCAATGGCGATGATCGCCATGGAAATGATAGCGACCCTGCTTCTTTTTCGGAGCGTGGACATTATTTGATTTGGCAGGCTTTCGGAAAAACATCCGAATCACATACTGCAAGGCGCGCATCCAGATGAAAAGCACGATGGCGAAGGAGACATAGACATCGGCCGAGGGGAATCCGAGAGCGGCGAGGGCGATCCCGATAAAGGCGAGCACGCTTCCGCTGATATCGGTCACGATGTGGAGCTTCTGCCACGCGTGGGTGATATTGTGGTGCTCGTGGGGCGCGCTTTCGTGTATCCGGAACTGCCAGAAGTTGATGCCGACAGCCAAGACGGCGAACATCATTCCCCACCCCGAATGAATATCGACGGGCTTCATGAGCCGTTCGAGTGCTTCAGTCGCTATGAAGTAGGCGACGAGTGAGACCAGGATCGCGCTCAGGAATCCGCCTATTTTTCGGACGCGTTCCTCATTCTTAGAGAATCGTGACCTGTGGGAGACGAAAGCCGAGAGGATGCTTTCCGTGCCGTCAAAAAGAGTATGGAAGGCATCGCTTATGAGGGCGAGACTTCCGGAGAGCAGGCCTCCTATAATTTCGGTGACAAACATGAGGAGGGAGAGACTTGCGAGTCTGAGGTACCTCAGGCTTTCCGATCTGCAGGTACATATTCCGGTTTCTTGATACCGGCAAGCGTTGATGTGTCCGTCTGGCATGAGAGGCTCCTTTGGTTGCGGGTTGTGAAAAAACAGTTCCATAGAGTATGGAGGAAAAAGCCCCTCTCGTCAATATTCTTGCTATCCAGAGGGTTTTTCGATATGATGTCAATTGTTCCATCAAAGCATGTATTGGGCCTGTAGTTTCAGTCAGGGGCTGATCCGCCTTTGGCGGAAAGTGGGGCAGCGTGTGAAGAGCTGTGATGTGAGATTAAAATTCGGGCCTGTAGTTAAGTGGTACAACGCTGCATTCGCATTGCAGAGGCGGGAGTTCGATTCTCCCCAGGTCCACCATTTTTAGGTTCGGCGGTGATGAAAACAATGCCTGCTACCTTTATCGTATTGTTACGCGGAGTCATGCCAACGGGCAAGAACAAAGTCCCGATGGCAGAGTTTCGCGCAGTGTTAGAAAAGGCCGGGCTTAAGGATGTTCGAACCTATATTCAGACGGGGAACGCCATTGTAAGATCAAAGATGGCGGCGCGTGAAATAGAGACGATTATCCATCGATCCCTTAAAGACGATATGGGGGTCGATATGGTTGCGGTGGTGAAAACTGCTTCCCAGTTTGGTAAGATCATGGGGGATAATCCTTTCGTGGAAGAAGACACGGCAAGGATATATTTTACGCTGCTCGCAGAGAAACCGAAGCGTGCCGCGATGGAGAGTTTCGCGTCCATTGATTTTTCGCCTGAAAAAGTGGAGGTGAGGGGCGATGTCGTGTACACTTTGTATGCGACGAAATACAGCGACTCGAAATTCAATAATAATTTTTTCGAGCGCAAGCTCGGAGTAGCCGCGACCACGAGGAACTTCAATACCATGACCAAGCTTCTAGTATCGGCAAAAGGCGATTTTCGGCATTCTCAAGATGAAAAAATTTGATATTAAAGCTCTTATGGAGGCAAGTGAGTCTTCTTCTTGATCCCTTGATAAAACAGCCTAAGTAATATAGGATAGGTGGACAGTGAATTCTGGGTATTTCCCGAAAGGGAGAGACTATGTTTTTTTAAAATTTTTGAAAAGGAGAGCGTGATGATTCGTTTTTTTCTTATAATAGGGCTTTTTCTGCCGTTTTCCTTTGGGAGCGCGGCCGAGAGGGATATTCGCCTGGTATTTGGGGGAGATGTGACGCTGGCCGCGTGGTATCCGGAAATCGTTCCTGACGCCCGCGATCACGAGTGGCCGTTCGCGCGGCTGCAGGGACTGTTCCGCTCCGCCGATGTCGTGATGGTCAATTGCGAGACGGCGATCACTCGTTCGGAGAAACGGGAGCCGAAGCAGTTCAATTTTAAGATGGATCCCGATCTCGTCTCGGTGTTTCCGAAGAGCGGCATTTCGCTCGTGACGCTCGCGAACAATCATGTCTACGACTACGGCGCCGAAGGATTGCGTGATACCCTCGCGTATCTCGATAAGGCGGGAGTGGAGCATGTTGGCGCGGGGATGACCCTCGCCGAGGCCAGGTTGCCGGTTATCCGGTATATCAAGGGGAAGCGATTCGCATTTCTTGGCTACGGGAACTATTCCGCGGCGACGGAGAAGACTCCTGGGACGGCTTATCGGCATCCCGAGCATGTCGCGGAAGATGTCCGTCTCGCGAAAAAATCTGGTGCTGATATCGTGATCGTTAATTTCCATTGGGGGTTGGAGCGGGCGACCGAACCGACCGAACGCGATCGTGCGCTTGCGCATCTTACGATCGATAACGGTGCCGATGTCATCGTCGGGCATCATCCACACGTGCTCCAGCCGGTCGAGATCTACCGCGGCAAGGTGATCGCTTATTCGTTGGGAAACTTCGTCTTCGGCGGTAATCGTCGCTCGGGCAAGGACAGCGCTTTGCTCGAAATATCGGTCACGCCGACAGGCGATATCCTTCACCGGCTTTTGCCGATACGGATCGATACGGCCGAGACGCGGTATCAGCCGTATCTCCTTGATGAACCCTTGACCAAGCTTGTCGATCGGTCGCAGCGGTGATATTTCGAGCCTTCTTTCACGAGAAGGCTTTTTTTGTAAAAAAACGGCCCCGTGATTTCTCGGGGCCGGCGTGAGCTGCATGAAGGTCGCCTATCCTTTGGCGCCTTGCCGCAGCGTATAGCGGGACAAGTGGCGGGCGAAGTCACGAAGTCGGGGAATCCCGCTTTCTTCGGCTTGCCTGCACCAGGTCTGCAGCTGCCCGAGGAGCTGTTCCTTGGAAGCTGTGGAGCGTTGCCAGAGGGCGGCGAGGTTTTGTCGCAATACTTCGATCTCCTCGGCCTTGGCGTGCATTTTTTTGGAGAGCCTATCGAAGCGTGTCAGCACTTCCAAACGGAGCGCGATGATGGCTTCGAGCGTCTTGAAGTCGCACTTCTCCTTCGGGGGGACGAGTTTGACCTTCGGCGCGATGCGGGTGACCCGTGCCAAGCCTACCACTTGCATGCATCGGATATACAGCCAGCCGATATCGAACTCGTACCACTTGTTCGACAGGCGTGCCGAGGTGCCATACGCGTGGTGATTGTTGTGGAGCTCTTCGCCGCCGATAAGTATCCCCCACGGCACGATATTGGTGCTCGCATCATCGCAAGGAAAATTCCGATAACCGCGGTAATGACCGAAGCCATTGATGACCCCTGCTGCCGTGACCGGAATCCATGCCATCTGTACGGCCCAGACGGTGATGCCGATCGGGCCGAAGAGAAAGGCATCGATCAGCAGCATAAGCCCCACTCCCTGCCAGCTGAATCGGGAATAAAGATTCCGCTCGATCCAGTCGTCAGGCGTGCCTGTGCCATATTTCTCAAGGGTCTCGCCTACCTTCGACTCGGCGCGATAGAGTTCCGATCCTTCCCAGAACACTTTTTTGATGCCCAGAATCTGCGGGCTGTGGGGATCTTCGGCGGTCTCGCACTTGGCATGGTGCTTGCGGTGGACGGCTACCCATTCACGGGTTACCATGCCGGTCGTAAGCCACAGCCAGAAACGGAAGAAATGGCTGACGATCGGATGAAGCTCGAGCGCCCGGTGCGCCTGGTGCCGATGAAGAAAAATAGTGACCGCGGCGATCGTGATATGAGTGAGGGCGAGGGTCGCGAGAACGATGCCCCAGGGGGAGAGCTGCAGAAAACCAGTAAACATATCATGCTCCTTATTGAAGAGATTTGTAAAAGAAACTACTGAGCCAAGTATAGGGCATTTCTCGCTATTTACAAAAAAACGCCTCGACAATTGCTGTCGAGGCGGACCGCGGATACACCATAGGGGTCAGAGCACTTCCGCAGCGTGGTCGGCGAGGCGAGAGCGTTCTCCTTTGGCAAGGGTGATGTGTCCGTTGTGCGGCCACCCCTTGAACCGGTCGACCACATAGGTCAGGCCCGAACTCCCTTCCGTGAGGTAGGGCGTGTCGATCTGCGCTATGTTGCCGAGGCAGACTACCTTGGTGCCGGGACCGGCACGGGTGATGAGTGTCTTCATCTGCTTCGGCGTGAGGTTCTGCGCCTCGTCGATGATGAGGAACTTGTTGAGGAATGTCCGCCCGCGCATGAAGTTGAGCGACTTCACCTTGATTCGCGCTCGTATGAGGTCGCGTTGTGATGCGCGCCCCCAGTCGCCGTTTTCATGGTTGCAGACATGGAGAACCTCAAGGTTGTCATCGATCGCGCCCATCCAGGGACTCATTTTCTCTTCTTCGGTCCCGGGAAGAAAGCCGATATCCTCACCGACCGGGACGGTGACGCGAGTGAAGATGATTTCGGAATATCGCTCGCCTCCTTTTTTCAGAACTTGTTCCAATCCGGCCGCGAGCGCGAGAAGTGTTTTCCCTGTGCCTGCCTGCCCGAGGAGTGTGACGAAGTCGATTTCCGGGTCAAGCAGGAGATTGAGCGCGAAGTTCTGCTCCCGGTTCCTCGCGTTGATGCCCCACACCTGGTTCTTCGCGTGCGTGTAGTCCTTGAGCGTCTCCAGCACCGCCATCTTGCCCTGCGCCTCCTTCACGAGGGCGTAGAGCGGCCGGTCCTGCGACTCGTCGAACACGAACTCGTTGACGTGCAGCTTGTGCACCAGCGGGCCGTGCACGCGGTAGTAGGCGTGGCCGTCCTTCTTCCACGACTCGACGTTGCGACCGTGGGTGTTCCAGAAGTCCTTCGGCAGCTGGCGCACGCCGGTGTAGAGGAGGGCGGCGTCCTCCAGCACCTTGTCGTTCGTGTAGTCCTCGGCGGCGAGCCCGAGGGCGCGCGCCTTGATGCGCATGTTGATGTCCTTGGACACCAGCACCACGTCGC
>CALMHZ010000034.1 GCA_937864125.1 uncultured bacterium | reverse complement strand
GGCAAGGACGCAGTATGATTTTTTCTCGCCGTTCACGGCTCTTCTGTTCATGTTTTTGGTGGCGGTTTTTGTCGCCTATGTGAGCGTCGTACGAAAAAATCTCCCTGTCGCCTTCCTTGGATTATTCTTGGGAGGGGTGGCGCCACTCCTGGTGGATCCTTCCGAACCGAGCGTCTTCGGCCTTTTCTCTTATCTTTTCGTATTGATTGTTTGTACGGTCTGGGTGGTTCGGTTGACCGGTTGGAGGGAGTTGTCCGCCGCAAGCATCGCACTTTACGCCTTGTACGCCGCCCCTCTTATGATGAGTTCCTCGACGTTGGATCCGGATCAGGGAACGAAAATGGGGATAGCGATTCTGTTCGCTCTCGCGTTCTTTGTCGCGAGCATCTTGTCCGTCATTCATGACAGAAAATCTGAATCTTCGGATTTGGTGGTGAGCCTGGTAAACGGACTGCTCCTATTGGGCTGGATACACACCATCATCGCGCCAGAGTGGCAAAGTTTCATGGCCGTGCTGACTGCGCTCATAGCTACCATAGGAGCTTTTTCGGTATATTCCTTTACGGGTCTGCGTGAACCGGTCTACATTCATTCCGTAGTAGCGGGGGTGTTTGTCGGCATGGCAACGGCTTACGAGCTATCCGGATCCATATTGGCGATCGCCTATATCCTCGAGGTTACGGCTTTGGTGCTCGGTGCTCGATTTATCCTGAACGATGAAGGAGCTGTTCGAAAGGCGATGCTTGTTTCGATTCTTCCCGTTATCCTCTCGCTTGTAAGCATCGGCCACTACGCAAGAGAAGAGGAGGTTTTCACCAAGAATTTTTTTGTTCTTCTCTTGATGGCGCTTATGTTTTTTATTTTCGCTTTCATCCTCCGACAACGCCAAGCAGTATCGGACGGGAATGTCAGCAGCTCGACTGCCTGCGCGGTGCTCGGCGCTTCCTATGGCTTGATCTTGGTATGGCTCTCGACCCACATCGCGCTTGAAGATGATCAGGCGACGATGCTCTCCTTGTTTCTGTATACGATTGTCGGGATGGCGCTCTATGTCAAGGGAAAGATATCTGGTGAAAAGAATGAAAAAACTTTGGGCGCCGTTCTTCTGCTCGGTGTCACCGCGCACCTCTTATTGGTCGATGTATGGGACATGGATGTCATGGGACGGATCATAATATTTTCGATCATCGGCGTTCTGTTTATGAGTAGAGCTTTTATCGGAAA
>CALMHZ010000033.1 GCA_937864125.1 uncultured bacterium | reverse complement strand
CTATAACGGCATCACTTGGCCTTCCTTCCAGGCGGCGATTGATGCCGTCAACATCGCCGATGATCTGCCGGATATTATTCGCGTCTCCGGCTATTGCGGTGGCAGCTTTACCATCAACAAGAAATTGACGCTGCAAGGTGGCTGGAACTTCACCATGACCACCCTCGACCCCGCGGCTAACCCCACCACGATTGATGGCGGCGGTTCCGGGCGCATCATGAAGATCACTGGCGACATCGCCCCCACGGTCGAAAACCTCATCTTACGCAACGGCAACGCCGGTGGTTTGGGCGGCGGGCCATCGGGCAAGGACGCCGGTGGCATTGTCTATATTCAAGATGCCCGCGCCGCCATCAAGGCGGTGGAGACCGTCGATACCGGGCTGGGCGAGATCGCCGCCGCTGTCGAACGGGCGCATGGGGCGCTGCTCGTCACCGCCGATCACGGCAACTGCGAGATGATGCGCGATCCCGCGACCGGCGGCCCGCACACCTCACACACGCTCAGTCCGGTGCCGCTGCTGCTTCAGGGCGCGCGCAACCGCTCGCTCGTCGCGGAAGGCCGGCCCGTGCGTCGCGACCTTCAAAGGCGCATATTGCTGCCAGCCTTCGGTCAAATACGCCCGGCAGATGCCCGCCGTGAATTCCGGTCGGAGCGCTACCTTGTCCCCTCCACGCGTCGTAAAGGCGTATATCTCCTTGTCGATGATATCGGTACCCTCCTTGATGGAGCGGACGAACAAATGGAGATACTCGACCATCGGAATATCGATCCTGCTATAGCCGTACTCTTGCGCGGCGCTGGAAATGCTGCGGCGCACACGCTCCCAATAAGGCTGCTCATCGGGCAGGATGTCCCGCATGCCTCTTAGGGATTGCATGAGAAGCTCTTTTTCCGACACGAGCACTGGCGCCCCCTGCTTTTCCGCCACACCTTTTTTCATCGCCTTTGCGGGGGCGGAGGGCGTTGGCTTTTCCGAAGAGGCTTTGGAAGCCTTCGATCCTTTTTTGGTCGATCCTTTTTTCTGTATCATAAGGTAATAGCATTAATAGATCCTTCGCCGCCCCTTCAAAACTTCTCACTCAATACCACTTTGCCTTCCCTACCGGCCACGCCCGAAACAACACCCGGCCGATGATGAAATCCCGCGGTATGGGACCGAGCATGCGCGAGTCATAGCTTTGCGTCCTATTGTCGCCAAGCACGAAATATTCATCGGGGCCGAGCGTGAGCGGTTTCATGTCGGTGGTTGTCACCGAGCGGGCCAGATATTCGGATTCATCGAGCACCATTCCCCGCGGGAACGCATCGTTTACGATCGTGACTTTCGACTGACGGATAGAAACCGTCTCGCCGGGAAGACCGATGACGCGCTTGATCAGATATTGCCCCGGCTTTTCCGGGGAACGAAAGACGATCGACTCTTGCCGCTTCAGATCACGGAAAGGCACGACGGTAAAAAGGGGCTGTCCACCGACTCCGACTTCGGTCTTCTTATATCCGAACTCATTCACGACCAGATACTCCCCGTCATGAAAATTAGGCACCATGCTCGAGCCTTGCACGAAAAACGGTTGGAACAAAAAGACGCGTATTGGTATAATGATCACAGCGGCCAAAGCAAACACTTTCACCATCTCGAAAAAGAACTGCCCTCCCGATAAGGATTCCTCGGAAATCGAAGAGGCATCAGGCCTTTCTTGATCCTCCCGAGACGATAGGTGCGGTGACGACATAAAAAGCTTTTGGACAAGTGGATACGCGACGAAACAAGGCCATGGTAACAGAAATGAAAGAGACAATCAAGGGCGCCCTACCGGCGCGAATATCATCTCCATGAAGCAAGAAATACTAAAACGAGGGGCGATCGGCGTGGCAGGGATACTTCTTGCGATCGGGATTTTCATAGGGTGGAAAATCGTCTCGACCGGCGAAGAGATACACATAGAGAACCCCTCCGCCAAAAACACCTTTGAAAATATAACTTCCATACTCCCGGGAAACGAACGGGAAACGCTCTCGGGCGAGGAGAACAAACGAGTCAATATCCTCCTTCTCGGGCGGGCGGGAGAAAAATATCCGGGCAAACACCTCACCGACACGGTGATACTCGTCTCGATCGATACCGAGGGTCATCGCGCGGGATTCCTCTCGCTTCCTCGGGATCTTTACACTCCGATTCCCGGCACCGACCTTTATACCAAGCTCAATTCCCTCTATCAATACGGTCTCTCCGAGGGATCACAGGGAGAAATCGTGCGCCAGGCGGTCGAGGACATCACCGGCGTCGATATCCCCTATTTCATCAGTCTCGACTTCGATGGATTCGAACGGGTGATCGATGACTTAGGCGGCATAAAAATATATTCCGAACGGGATATTTTCGATACGCGCTACCCCGGAAAAAACTACAGCTACGAAACCTTCGAGCTTTCCAAAGGCTGGCACGAGCTTGACGGGAAGACCGCCCTCAAGTACGCGAGAGAGCGGCACTCCGACCCCGAAGGAGACTTCGGGCGGGCAAAACGACAGCAAGAGATCATAAAGGCGGCCCAAGAAAAAGCGTTTTCCACCCAAACATACCTTAATGCGTTCACCCTAAGCCGCCTCTTGGATACCCTCGGCGACAGCGTCCGTACGAACCTTTCCATAGCCGAGATAGCCTCTCTCGGCGAGCTCGCGAAAACGACCGACCTTCGGAACGCGTCTACCGCGATCATCGACGCATGGAAAAAAGAAAGCCTGCTCCGGGTCTCGCACATACAAGTGGGTGAGGCGCGCGCATTCATCCTCGTCCCCCGCACCGGCAATTGGAACGAAATACGGGAGGTGGCTCGCAATATTTTTGATCAGACCGACCTTCAAAAACGCAAAGCGGCTATTGCGGAAGAAGCTCCCACGATCCGTATCATCACCACTTCGAAGCATTTCGCCGATGCGAAAAAATTTTCACGGGCCATCCAATCAAGCCTCGACATCGAGACGCCCCTATCCGTAGAAATCCTCCCGACACTCGAAAAATCCGACAAAAATGCTATCATAGATCATACCGACACAAAAAAGCCTTATGCTCTCGACACCCTGATCAAGTCTTTCGATCTTGAAAAACTCCCTCGAGAAAGCATGCCGGAAGCGCCGCGATCGCGGAAAAATCAGGAGGCTGATTTCACCATTGTGTTCCGCGACAACGCGACCGAAACTCCGCTTTCGGAAATGACACAAGGCGAGAAAGACGATACGATAGTGAAACCGGAAGAAGAGTTTTCCGATTTTCTCGCCCCGCAAAAGAAAAAATAGCCGGGCGATTAACCAACATACGCGCATGAAATTCATCATCGGCCTCGGCAACCCGGGAGAAAAATATGGACATACCAGGCACAACGCCGGATTTCTGTTTCTTGATTTTTTGCGCGCGGAGTGGAACTTCCCCCCATTTGTCGAGGAAAAAAAGTTCGCAAGCGCCGTTTCCGCAGGAGTGAGGGGCATCGAAAAAACCCTCCTCATAAAACCCGAGACCTTCATGAACCGCTCGGGAGAAGCGGCAGCCACCACCATCAATTTTTACAAATGTCCCCCGAGCGACATCCTCGTCGTCCACGACGATCTCGATATCCCCTTCGGATCATGGAAGGCGTCGAAAGGATCCGGCCCAGCGGGTCATAACGGCGTATCCGACATCATAGAAAAAATCGGCACCAAGGACTTTCAGCGTATCCGTATCGGGATCGGCCGTCCGCCGGAGAACATTCCTGCGGACCGGTTCGTCCTCGAATCGTTCACTGAAGCGGAAAGCACTCGGCTTCCGGAAATCTTCGAAGATATTTTCCAATCCCTCTAGAAGAGCGTAAGCTATCAGACACTCGTTTTTCTCGAGAGACTGATGAGCTTCATCTTCTCGCTTCGTGAGAGTGTTTTAATCCGAGATTCCGCCTTGGAGGCGGCGGATCGCGTCTCGAACTTCTGGGAATACACTACTTCCACCGGGCGTCTCCCCCGGGTATATTTCGCCCCGAGTGAAGACGAATTATGCTCCCTCACCCTCCGCTCAAGATCGACCGTGATTCCCGTATAGAGCGTTTCATCGGCGCACCGGAGAATATAAAGAAAGTACATAAAAAAATTCTCAAGAAAACGGATACGGTCGGTCAAGGGCATGGATTGAAGACACTCAGATCAGCACGCATAAAACCATACCACCCACAAAAATTTTCATCGGACAAGCAGGAGATACAGAACATAGAGAAACGCCACATTCTCGAGGATAAGGAGTGGAATGCCGAGAATGAAATACCACTTCTGTATCTTGTGCCGGAAAGCGAACATCCCGACATACACTCCGACGCTTCCGAAGAGCGCGGCGAGAAAGAAAAGCAGTCCTTCCGATACCCGTGCTACTCCCTGCTTCCTCGATTTCACCTTGTCTATCCACATGATGAATACCGAAAGCAGGTTCATCAGAACGAAAAATATCGAAAGTGCGAGAAGTATCGGATCCATAGGAATATTGTATCATCGAAAATACTCCTCTCAAAGAGAAAACATCTATAGCCATCTTGAACCGCGACCCAAGCGCAATAAACAAGAGCCGGATTCCCGACTGGAATGCTTCAGCCGATGTAGGAGGGGTGATCGGCTTCGGGTCTCCAGCCGGAAGTCCGGCTCTCATATCCTTGTAACGCTATCCGTGCCCCCGAAAAAAATCCTCTCGGGGAGAGCCAGACGCTATTTCTGAGGCTCGACTGCCTCGGCGGCGTCCTTCTTCTCTACCTTCTCGATCTTGGTCACATCCTCCTCGACTTTCTCGTTCAGCTCTTCAAGCTCCGCTTCGGTTCGCGGCGCTTCCACCAACGCGACCACGGTTTCCAAGTCGCCCTTTACGGTCACCTTTTCGGGTATTGCGATGTCTTTTATCTTGAGCACATCATCGAATGTTTTGAGCAAAGAGAGATCGACCGCGAGCGTATGCGGGAGATCGTTCGGAAGAGCGCTCACTTCGATGGATTCCAGTGCGCGGACCAGGATGCCTCCCATCTCGCGGACCGCCGGCGCCTCGCCGACGAACTCGAGCGGGATGTTCGCTTCGATAAGCTCGTTCATGCGCACCTCGAAAAAGTCGGCATGCACATAGCGGTTGGTAAGCGGATGCATCTGCGCTTCTTTGATAAGCACATTGACGGGCTTGCCGGCGCCGAGCGAGACGGATACGATGGTATTTTCACCTGCCGCCTTATAGGCGCGCGCGAAATCACGGTGCGGCAAGGAAAGCGGCTTCGGCGCAACGCCATGGCCATACAGCACCGCGGGAACCAATCCCTCCTTTCGGAGGGTCTGCAATTTTTGTCCCGGTACGCGGGCCTCGACTGAAAGAGTGATAGTGTCAGACATACGAAAAAACGAGCATCAAAATATTAAATAGTATCCGGTTTGGAAAAACATTCCTCGATGCCTCCTTGGAATTCTTTCAGGAACTGATGCACCTCGAGCGCATCATCGGGCGAAACCGCCTCGCTTCCGTAGAATTTTTTCACCTCCTGCCGCTCGAGATCGGTCAGCATCCCGAAGGACACCGCCCCCATCTTTCCGAGAGACACGAAAACGAGTGAGGAAATCTCGCATGTCTCACAAGTCAAATGAAGCGCTGTCTTTCGGTCATCTTCGGAGAGGAGCACGACTTTCCCGGGCTCATACTTCTTCTGACATACCGGACAGCGGATGAGCGGTTTCAGGTTTTCCAAAGAATGTTCCATGAGTTCAACTTTCGATAACGACGGAAATCCGAATCGGAAGTCCTAAAAGCGTACCATGGCAAAAATCCCTCGTCAATAGAGTTTTGAAGCCCCTTTCATGCTACTCTTGACTTTTTCATATTTTTATGCTATGATGTTCCGAAGTGCAGCACCTTACCATCGGCCCGCCCGGCCACCAACCACAAGGAGAGTAAAATGGAAAAGAAAAAACGGTTGACACTGGCCGTGGTTGTCGTTATTTCCCTGTTGAGTATCACCCTGAGTTTTTGGGCGATGATGAACGTAAAATCTTTCTCCATCCCCTCAATCCGAATCGAGTTGGGCGATATGTTTCGAGAATGGGATCGAAAGCGCAGAATAGACAATCAGGAATCGGCCAGAGAACCGGCGGCGAAACAAGTCGATAAAGCACACGAAGGATTCCTCACAAAGTGGGATACTCCTATAAAGCTGGATAGTGGCGTATATGAGGACCTAAAGCGCGGAAGAATAGATGCGCAGAAAACATTCACCAAGTGGTCCGAGTCCGACCTCCAGAGAATCAACGCGATTCTTTCTACCTGTCAAAAAGATGCGGATGGAAGCCGTTTCGCGACATGCTTCGGGCCGAGCGGAGGAAAACCGACGTGTTTTTGTATGAAAACACCCTGACAGCAACGATAGCAGGCATCGGAAACCCGGTGCCTATTTTTTTGCAAAAATGAAAAGAGCCGGTGCAAACCGACTCTTTTTTCTTTGTCCCCGGCTCGTTCTCAAACATCCAGATTTTTCACCGATTTGGCATGGGTCTGGATGAATTTCCGCCGCGGCTCGACATCGTTGCCCATGAGGACTTCGAACAAGTTGTCCGCTTCCGCCGCGTCCTCGATCGTCACCTGGAGCATAAGGCGCGTCGCGGGATTCATCGTCGTTTCCCACAGCTGTTCGGGGTTCATTTCTCCGAGACCCTTGTAGCGCTGTATGGAGATACCGGCCACCTTCTCTTCTCCGGCTTCTCCCTCCGCCTCCTCTTCCATCTTTCCCTTGGATACTTTCCCTGTTTTCTTTTCCTTTTCCAGCGCCTTTTCTTCGGCGAGTTTTTTCATCTCTTCGATGATTTTGAGCTTTTCCTCTTCATTGTAGGCATAGTGCACCGTCTTCCCCTTCTGCAGCCGATAGAGGGGCGGCTGCGCGATGTACACATGGCCGTTGGTGATGAGTTCTTCGAAATAGCGGAAGAAAAAAGTAAGGAGAAGGGTGCGTATGTGCGACCCGTCGACACCGGCGTCCGCCGTGATGATGGCCTTA